>JAUVAM010000541.1 GCA_030591745.1 Deltaproteobacteria bacterium | reverse complement strand
GGTCTCTGTCTCGGCGCAGTGCCTTGTTGATGATGGCGGCCAGGTTGTCCGGGACGCGAGAATGCATGTCTCGAGGATCTGCTGCAGGTTTTTGTACAATGTTGGTCATGAACTGTAGTTCGGTTGAGCCATGATGGGGCAAGGATCCCGTTGCGAATTCAAACAGAACGACACCCAAAGCATAGATGTCGGAGCGTCTGTCCAGCGGGGCTTCGGCGGTGATCTGCTCAGGAGACATGTACTTGATTTTGCCCTTCAAGGACAGTGTCTTGGTCTTGTAGAGGTTGCTGGCCGCCTTGGCGATGCCGAAATCCACAACCTTTACCGCACCATCGTAAGTCAGCATGAGGTTTTGGGGGCTGACGTCCCGATGGACCATGTTCAAGGCGCGGCCATTGGTGTCGCTGAAGTTATGGGCGTAGTCCAGGCCTAAGCAGGCCTGGCTCGTGATTCTTGCGGCCAGTTCCAGGGGCATCTCCATATTTTGTTTTGAGCAGGACTTGTGGATGCGGGCTATGTTGCGACCGTCGATGAATTCCATGGCGAGGAAATAGCGACCATCGATAATTCCCACATCAAAAATCTGAACGATGTTCGAGTGATTGAACTTGGCCACCAGCCGCGCTTCGTCCAAGAACATGGTGCAAAAGTCCTTCTCTTCGGAAAGGTGGGCCAGAATGCGTTTGATGGCCACCTGTTTGGAGAACCCCCCAATGCCGGCTTGCGTGGCCAGGAAGACCTCTGCCATGCCCCCGACTGCCAGCTTGCGTTCCAGGTCATACTTGCCGAATTTTTCACTCATGCAAGCCTCTTGCTCAAGGTCAGGGTTTGAAGCCCAAGAGATGCATGCCACGGGCCATGTCGCAGTTTTCGCCTCGTGGATCGTTCATTTGCTGTAGTTCCCAGCAACAGGCCATGGCGTATATGTTTTCGAGCTTGGCTTGCAAGGGGCCTTCGGTTGATTTCATGGCGAAGATGCGGGAGCCCCCGGTTACGCCGAATCCGTCCACGCCGGGATAGGTGTAGCGGAAGACGCGCAGGGCGCGCTTGTCGGCGGTGGGCGGCCAGGCGATGTTCCGCAGGTCTATCTGCTCGAGTTTGTCGGGCGGCGCGCCGAATTCACTGGGGCCGAGCAGCCACTCGCCGAAGGCTGCTTTGGCGGCGAATTTGTCTTCTCGGGTGATGGCCGGGATGCGTGCGGCGTGACCCAGCTCTTTCAAATAGGCGCAGGCGACTTTGGACAGTCGTGGGTCGGCGGCCCAGGAGGCAAGCTTGTCGATCGCCTTTTTTTGACCTCGCATGGCCCTGACCCAGGCCGCTTCCACTTGGATGCGCAGGTTGGGGTCTTGTTCAGCCAGGGCAATAAGCGGGGTGCTGGCGGGCGAACGTATGCCAGCCAGGCTGGATACGGCCGTGATGCGCCAACTGGGATTGTCTCCGGGCCGGCCTTCGACCCAGCTTTGAAGTTGGGCCAGACCCGCCGCGTCATCCAGGGGATGCCTTTGTAGCTTGTTCTGACTCAGTAGACGGTTGGCCAAGCCCAGCAAACTGGCACCAATGAAGGCGGGGGGCAGGGGATTGCTGAGTTTGTCCAGCAGGATGCCGGCCTCTGTGGGATGACGCATCATGCCCCGCATGAGGATATTTGCCCAGCGCGGATCTTCGGCGGCCAGACCCGATCTGGCCGCTTGCTGCAATCGCATCAAGTCGTCGGGATCGCCGTAAACCGCGAAGATCTCCAGGCAGGCCAGCAGCCCGTCTTCGGAGCCGGCCTTTCCTTTGGGGTCCGTCTGCCACGAGGTCAGTCTGTCGTCGTACAGGCTGCGCAGGGCGGGCATCGCGGTGCTTCGCATGACTTGGAAGGTGGCCTCGCTCGTGGGCCGCTTGAATAGGTCCGCGCATAATTCCAAAGGAGGCCTGCCCTCAAAACAGCTGCGTTGGCGGGCGGTCTCCTGGACCAGGGCGGCGGCCTGGCGGGCCAGGGACGCATTGGACAAGGGGCGTTTGGCGGCTTGCTCCTGGTGTCCACGGAGGGCCTTCGTGTCACAGTTTGAATTTGGTTTTTGTGCTGGCGCAGCTTGAAGAGCCTTTGGGGCTTGGGGTTTGCTGGCTGCGGCGTCCGGCAGAGCGGCCCGTTCCTCTGATTGACAGCCGATGCCGATGAGCAGACTCATTCCCGTTATGAAAATCCAGCGAAGTGACCGATCAGTCATGCTGCCTCCTAGAATCAGAAGAGATTATCAACAATAGAGTATTGACCCAACTTCCTTTTTGTTGTCATCTTCAATGGAGTTTATTTGTCTTCTGAAGGAGACCCCATGACGAGGCATAACGATCGACGGGCCTTCATCAAGCAAGGTGCCCTGGGCGTCGCGGCGCTGACCCTAAAACCAGGTAGGCTGCTTGGTGAAGACAAAGCCCCAGTCAGCTTGGTTCAAATTCAGGGACCGGGTGTGCCTCGGGATCTGGACGAGGCCCTGCGCCGCTTGCTGGAGCCCATGGGTGGCATAAAGGCTTTCGTTCGTCCTGGACAAAATGTTTTGGTCAAGCCCAATCTGGCCTTTCCCAATGCGCCCGAGGTGCGTGCCAACACGAATCCCAAAGTGCTGGCGGCCGTGGTGCGTGCCGTGATCGCCGCCGGCGGCAAGGTCACGGTCGCGGATTATTCCACGGAGGATCCGGATGAAGTACGAGAGCGCTCCGGCTTGGCCCAGGCATTGAAGGGTTTGGACGTCAAGCTCTTGCTGCCCGAGGACGAAGATCAGTTCCTTGAGGTGCTGGTGCGCCGTGGTAAAGATTTGAAACGCACGGCGGTGCTCAAAGCCGCCTTGAAGGCCGATGTGCATATCGCCGTTCCCCTCGCCAAGTCCCATAGCAGCGCTGGATTCACCGGTGTGCTCAAGGGCAACATGGGGCTCATTTGGTCGCGTAAGCCTTTCCATTTTTGGCACAACCTGCACAAGGCCATCGCCGAACTCAATTCCGTGCCCAAGCTGAGGCCTCATCTGAGCATCATGGATGGCCTGGCTGTCATGGCCAGTGGAGGTCCAAGGGGGCCGGGCGAGGTGTTGACGCGCAATACGCTCATTGCTGGGACCGATCCGGTGGCGGTGGACGCCTGCGGTGTGCGATTGGCACCTTTGTTCGGCAAGAGAATGCGTCCTCGACAGGTTAAGCACCTGGCATTGGCAGAGGACATGGGCCTGGGTCGCAGTGATCAGAAAGCCCTGGAGCTTTCATTTTTGTGAAGTAGGGGAACAAGGTCAGAGCGGATTTGGAATGGGAAGTTCGCTTTCTTCCTCTATTTCTATTTCTATTTCTTCTGGTTCTTTTTTCTCTGTTTCTTTCTTCTCTGTTTCTTTCTTTATCTTCTTCTTTATCTTTTTCTTCTTTATCTTTTTCCTCTTTTTCTTCTTCTTGACTGGAATGGCTTTGTGATCTGGCTTGCTTGTTACCGTGGCTTTCGGGGCGATGACCGGCGGCCGGTCGAAGCCGAGCAGGTGACGGTGTTTTGGGAAGATCAGATATGCCAGGAAGGCGAGCAGGGCAATCAAGAGCAGACCCGCCAGCGTGGTGTAAAGGGCCCGACCCCAGCGGATGTCCAAGCGGCGGCCTGGAGGGGGACGGGTGAG
>JAUVAM010000406.1 GCA_030591745.1 Deltaproteobacteria bacterium | reverse complement strand
GGATTGACTGACGCAGCAGGTCCAGGGCGCAATACAGAGGAAAGTCTTGGGTGCCGTGGTTGAAAGCGGCGGCTTCCGAGGACATGGCTTCCAGGCTTTGGTCGGGGCACTTTTCCATGCCCTTCAGCACATAGAGATCTTCGACGAGCGAAAAGCGACAGGCGGTGGTGCCTGCGAGCAAAAAGATCAGACCGGCCAGCACCAGGTGGCGCAAGGCGGGTGGGCTTACTTGTTTTCGCGCCAAAGTTTATCGACCGGTTCGTAGATTTTGGGATCGACCGCCACGAAGGCGTCGATGCCAAAGAGTTCACACATTTGCTTGCCGTCAGCGTGCTTGCACATCTGCACCAAGGCGTCGGAGAGCTTATCCCGTTCGGCCTTGGTGGTCTTTTGGGTGTCTGCAACCAGGCCTTGCAGGGGCATGGCCTGGGAGGTGAAAACAACCTCAAAGTCGGCGGCGAAAGGCAACTGCTTAATGCCAGCGTATTGCAGCTGGTTGACCATCACCGCGTCCAGTTTGCCCCGGGCCAGCTTGCGCAGAGAGCGCAGGGCTCGCTTGGATGGCTTGAGCATGAAATGCTCCGCGGGATTGATTTGGCCTTTGAAAACCACCCGCCGCAAAAATTCCGGTTCGCCGAGCAGGGTGCCGCTCAATGTTTTGCCTTTCAATCCGATCAGATCCTTGGGCCCGCCCTTGTTCACCAAGATCCGATAAACGTCCTCACTCCGACCGCCTATGCGCGGGTTGGCCAGTGGTGCCAAGTGGTTGCTCTGCCGATGCTCGAGAAAGAGGCCCAGGCTGGTGATGGCAAAGGCCGGTTTCTCCTCCGCGAGCAGTTTGCGGCATTCCTTGGCCTTGGAGGTGAAGGCGTGGCCGAAGCTGCCAGTGGGCCATCCACCGAGGTTCTCCAGTACGCGTAGCATTTTGTCCATGGCCGGGGCAGCCGTCTTTGCCTTGACCGGTCCGCCGGGATAGCAGACCAGCACCTGAAAACGCGTTTCGGCGCGAGCCTGACCGAAGCCGGCCCCAAAGAAAGAGAGGCCAAGGCATAAGGCCAGGATGCGCGACATGTGAAGACTGTTTTTCGCCTGTCTCATGATCGACTCCTGAACAGAAGCTGCGCCAATGCCGGTGATACCAACAACGCGGCCACGACGCAACTGACCAGGCCCAAGGTGATGGAAGTGCCCATGCTGGAGACGCCCTGGTAACTGGCCAAGGTGATGGCACCCAGGCCGGCCATGGTGGTGCCGGCGGCAAGCAGAATAGCCCGGCCGGCCACCCGGGTGACGCGCCAGGGGCTGCGATCCGACAGATCGTCACGGCGATGGGCGTACCAGACGCCATAGTCCACGGCCAGACCCATGACCAAAGGCAGGCCGATGATGTTGGCGTAGTTGAACTCTTGGCCGAACAAGGCCATCAAGCCCATCATCCAGGCCCCGCCGATGAGGAGGGGCAAGGAGGCGATGAGCCAGGAGCGCGGACGGCGCAGGATGAAGCCGATCCACAAAAGGGCCACCAGGCCCGAACGCCATGTGCTCTGGGTGAAAGAGCGCACCACCATGTTGGAGAACTCGTGGTGGGTGGTGGGGAAGCCCGTGGCCTCCGGCGAAACGGAATAGACCTCCGTCGTCAATTTATCCAAGAACTTGGGCTTGTAGACCGAGTCGGCGGGATAAGCGTAGAAAGCCACCATGCCGTTTTTGGCGAAGAAGCGATCCCTGAGGGCGTCAGGCAGGCGGTCGGGCGTCATGGGCGCGGCCTGGGTCCAGCCCATGAGCACCTTGAGCCCTTCTCTGAGCCTGTCTTGGGCCGTGGCCATGAAGGCCTCGCTGCGAGCCCTGGCTTGCTCGGGTTGCTTGTCGAAGAGGTCTTGCACTTGGCCAAAGCGCGTCAGGATGCCCTCCATATCGCGGACCAACCCGGTATGACCGGCACCCAGGGCCTGTTCCTGTGCGTCTTCGATGAGTTCGCTTCCCTTTTCTAAGACCTGGCGAATGCGCCCGACGTCTTGATCGGCTAAGACCTTTGGGCCCAGTTTCATGTAGTGGGCCACATAGGCTGAGCGTTTGATTTTCTGGCCTACTTCTCGACCGATGGCGGCTCGTTTTTCGCCGTCTCCAGGGAAAAGGTCGGTGATTTTTTGCACCCGACTGATGCTGGGCAGGGCCTCGGCCTTGGCCGCCATGGCGTGGGCTTCCTTTACCGAATTTGCCGTAAAAATAACCACTTCGCCGGAAAAGTCGCTGTTTTCCTGCATGCGTCGCGAAAGGCTCGAGGCCTCGGAGTTCTTGGGCAGCAAGCCCATCACGTCGTAATCAAATGGAATTTGAAAGCCCATCCAGACTCCACCGGCCGCTGCGGCCACCGCTACACTCAGCAGAAGGACGGCGGCAAGCGTCGGAACCTTCAATCCGCTGCCAACCGGAGCGTCCTCGGCCTTGGTGGATCGTTCGGCCACTTTGAGGGACGGAGGCAGCAGGCGGAACATGACAGGCTGCAGGGCGAAGGTGCTCAACATAACCAGAGCCACGCCCGTGGCCGCTACCAGACCCAACTCGCGGAAGCCCTGGAAATCAACGGTGGCCAAGGCACCGAAGATCAAAAAAGTGGCGCCGCCGGCGGTGAGCAGAGCCCGGGCTGCGTTGGCCGCCCCCTGAGCGGAGGCCTCATTCCAGTCGGCACATTTTCCCCGAGCCTCTAAGATGCGACTGGAGAGAAAAATGCCATAGTCCACCCCCAATCCGAAGAGGATGGCGGTGAAGCCGAAAGTCAGGATGGTCAGGTGGCCGACCAGGAGGTAGGCCAAGCCCAGATTCCACAGGGCGCCGACCAGCATGGGGACAAAGACGATTAATGCCCAGCGGATGGAGCGCAGCCACAGCAGAATCAGCAGGATCACCAGGATGGCGGCCGTGGTCAGGATCAGGCTGATGTCGCTGCGAATGGCGTGATATTCCTCGTAGCCTGCAGCCGGCAGGCTGGTTTGCCCCACCCGAATGGCCGCGTGGCCGGCCGCTTGCCACTCGGCGGCCAGCTCGTCGGAGACCTGCCTCACTCGCTCGATGAAGGGGCCCAGGGTGTCGATCTCTTCGCTGGGCTTGGCGGCCCGGACAAAGAGGAAGTGCATATTGCCGTCCCGGGACGCATAGTATCCGTTGGCCATGCCCTCGGCACCACGCCTGGCCAAGAGCTCATTCCAAGAAATCTCACTGGGGGTGGATGGGGCCGTCAGCCAACGCAACCACTCGTTCTGGAGGAAGGTCACCAGAGCCAGGCTCTCGCGGGCGGTCTTGATGTTCATGTCCGTGTCGCCGAAGGAGGGGGCGTCTTCCAGCCAGGCGTCCATGCGCCCCATGGCCTGGTCCTAGCGATCTTCATTTCCGGGCGGGTTTTCGGCCTCGCGCTCGATCAGCTCATCCAGCACACCGGAGAATTTCGAAAGCGCTTCGGGCGGAATGAGCAAGAAGGCGTTTTCCAAAAAGAAGCGGATATCCACCCGCTCCACCGCCAGGCCCACCTCGGGCTCTTTGTTCAGCTTCAGCGTCAGCTTGCGAACGAAGGCTTCCCGTTCTTCCCGACTGCCCTCGCCTTCCACCACCAGGATCAAGTCCGAGGCCGAGCCGAAGTTTTCCAAAAACCGGTCCAAGCGTTTGGACTCAGGGATATCCTGCGGAACCAGTGCTTTACGCGAGGTCAGGATGGGCAGAAGATAGGTGCCCCAGCTCGCCAGCAGGCTGAAGAGCAGAGCGACGGCGATGACGCGCCAGGGATGCCTGGCGAAGGAACGCGCCAGGTTATGAATTGTTGGCAATGGGCTCAATGATGAGGCTCCAAGGATGCGTTATGTGGTGCATTTTGGACCAATGGATGTTGTTGAGTCAAGGCTTTGGCATGAATCGGGGGAAGGGGTGCGGCTCGGGGGGCGTCATGTCGATTTCTTTGAGAAAAGCCCGGAATTCATTGATGTCGAGTTGCTGTTGCCCGTCCGAGCGGGCCGCTGCCGGGAAGGGGTGGACCTCAACCATCACGCCGTTGGCGCCCGCGGCCAAGACGGCTTTGGCCAGGGCCGGCAGGATGTCCTTCCGTCCGGCCGCATGGCTGATGTCCGCGATGACGGGCAAATAGGTCTTGGCCCGCAACAGGGGGATGGCCGAAATGTCTAAGGTGTTGCGCGTTTGTCTTTCAAAGGTGCGAATGCCTCGTTCACAGAGGATGACTTGTTCGTTGCCTTCGGAGACGATGTACTCCGCGGCCCAAAGGAACTCGTCCAAGGTGGCGGCCAGACCGCGCTTGAGCAAGACCGGTTTGTCGCAGCGGCCAAGCTCGCGCAAGAGGGCATAGTTGTGCATATTGCGAGAGCCGATCTGCAGGATGTCGGCATAACCGGCCACCAGGTCCACGTCTCTTGTGTCCATGACTTCGGTGACCGATATCATGTTGTTCTGTTTGGCGACGGACTGCAGGATTTTGAGGCCCTCTTCGCCCATGCCCTGAAAAGAATAAGGGGAGGAGCGCGGCTTGAAGGTGCCGCCGCGCAGGAAATGGAGCCCCAACTTGGTCAGGTCCGCCGCCACTATCTCCATCTGCGATTGGCTTTCGACCGCGCAGGGGCCCGCGATCAGGATGGGCTCGTCGCCGATT
>JAUVAM010000597.1 GCA_030591745.1 Deltaproteobacteria bacterium | reverse complement strand
TCCCGAACGACGCCGACAACATCGGCCTGGATGGAGTCGTCATCACCGCCGGCCAGAAAGGCGGCAACCCTCTTGGGGCCCAGTCCTTCGAGATCCAGAAAATCCTGTTGGAGGAGGGCCAAGGCCTGCTTGGATTCATCCGCAGCCTTTATCGTCTTGAAAGCAGCAGCGACGTCAGCAACCCCCTGCCCGAAGTGGAGCAGCAGGTAGTACAAATCGTATGCGTCCTTGTTCTCGCCGCGGGAGCCGAAAGCCAGCGCCTTGAGCACCACGAATGCACCAGGGCCGCAAACCCAAACGGATCGGGTTGCCTTTTCCCCCATCAAGGTCCTGCCGCTGATCTTGATCTGTCGTCTGTCTTTGAATGCCAAGTGCAGGCCAGGCACAATCCATGCCGCAAAGTCCGGTTCCAGATCACGAAGCCTGCCGCCTTTGTCTCCAGCTCGGCTGGGCTGAATCAAAAAGTCTACTTTCACTGATTCCATCTCGCGAAATGTCCAGGTTTGTCGAGACGGGTTGCCCTTGTCGGTTGTGTTTTGAGCGAAGCCGGCCGTGCGCAGTCTGGTGGCCAGTTCCTTGTAGCGCCTGGTGGTGAGCAGCCCAAGTTCAAGTCCCAGATCCAGATCCATAGTGCCCACATGGCGCTCGCGCTGATCCTCGATGCTTTCCTGGTCGATGAGCAAGTAAGGGGCCAGTCCTCCAACGATGACAACCTCCTCTAGCAGGTCTCCGATTTTTGTGGCCAAGTAAAGACAGGCCGAACGAACGAGCTCGACCTGCTCGGGGGCGTATCCATCCGCGGTCGTTGGTTTGTCAGTCATTGGTTCAACAGCCCAGCGGTTTTTTTTCGTTGAATTGGAGCAATTGCTTGCGAAGTTCTTCGGCGGCTTCTTTCGAACGCTCTGGATGGCCTTTGAGATCGAGATAGACCTGAATCGGATGCACCGACCGGACATTACCCACAGTCGAGGCTTGGTGAAAAACCCCCTCGTCCTTGGGTTCAATTAGCCAGACGTTTGAGCCGCGCTCCTGCTCGCGCATGCCCGTCTTTTCCAGGTGCCCATTGGCCAGGCGCTCGCGCAGGTAGAACGAAGCGATTCTGAAATCTGCGAACTGGGTCAATAGCCATGCAGCTGAGAGTCCCGTCGTGACCGATTGCACGCCCGCTTTTTCGAAAAGTGCACGAGAGACCTTGCTGACGAGTTCCTTCGATGATCGCGCAGGCATGTGAACTTTGATTATCCGATGTTTGGAAAAATCATAGACCTCATGCCAGGCATCCAGCAACAAATCTGGATCCTTGGCGCGGATTTGATTCGACTTGTTGCGCTCGATGAGATCACTCAATTGCAACCTTGCAATCACCTTGCTGGTATAGCCCGGATCCACTTCGGCAAGGGCTGAGATGTCCCGCTGAGAAAAGAACCCGGGATAGTGGACAAGCAAGCAACGGGCAATACGAGATGCCCTGGGCGAAAAGGCGGATGCGGTTGGTCCGCGCTTCTTGAACTTGTTGGGCATGCCATCGACGTGAACCATGAACAACGGTCCCCAGACGTGGGCGTTGCCCGATAGGTCGAACCAAGAGATTTGCTTTTCGAACAACTTGAAAGACCCAGCTTTGCCCATGAAGGGAACCACCACCAGCGGTTTGGCCGTGCTGTCTTGAGCAGCCAGATAGCTCTCAAGGGAATCGGCCGCAGCCAAGAGTGAGGCCACTGAACTCGATGAGGTGTACTTCAGAACATAGTCAAAGGTAGGGAAGCTCAATCCCTGATCGACGTTCACCAGAGCGTCAACTCTAGACCCGGTTGGGGCTCTTCTGACCTTGATAGCGCCCAGTTCGATCCGGTGAATGACTGCGAGTCTTTCAACTGCAGAATCAAGTACTTTCTGTTGTATCTGCCTGCCCATATTGACAAGATACTGCCAGTTGAAAAAAATGTCAACTAGGCAAAACTAGTCAACACCATAAAGGAGCACACCAAGGCGATGGGAATCTCGGAGAGCAAAAAGGCAGCAAAAAGGGCAGCAAAAAGGGGACGGAGGAGAAAATTACGTTATTTACACCTCCGGTGGAGACGGTGGAACGACTTTGATATTGTTCATGACTATGGCGTAATATGTTGTCAAGAAAGCACTTATCAGAAATATACCAAAAAAGATTTGCCAGCGCTTGAAGCTCTCACCCCTAAGCCTTTCCACCGGTGGACGAGCACGGCAAGTCGTGCGTGCCCGGATGATTGGGAAGGGCAAAGACTTGGCGGAGGCTTTTGGCGTGTCTGCCTCAGTGATTTCCAGGGGTCTTGCCAAGGGAGAGAAGGAGCTTGATGATTTAGGCTGGGATATCAGGGGGTTGGTATAAAAACGCAATTAAGGCAAGAACGTCCCGGTTCTCCATGTCCTTGCTGGTGGACTAGGGGACCTCGATCATGTCAAGAATGGCGCAGACCAGCTCGGACATATCTACTTCCTGGGCTTCCGCTTGGGGGCTCAGGATCAGGGTCAAGCAGAGCGTGTCTTCTGCCGCGCCGCGGATGTCTCGCGGCACCAGGTAATTGCGCCCGTCGCGTAGAGCCCGTGCCTTGGCCATGGATAAGATGCGCTGGAAGTCCTCTTCCGGGGCTCCGGATTCGATGTTGTCGGCGAGATGGGCCAAACCGTGATCTTGCGGTGCCCGGGTTGCGGCCAGAATGGTCTTTAGATAGCCATAAATCTTCTCATCTACGTAAATGGATCCCACATCTTCGGTGTTGGTCATAGTGGCGACTTTCGGCGGATTGGGCGGAAAGTTTAATCACGTAGGGGTGGGCGGACGTCGATGATGACGTGATCGTCGCGGGTTTCGGTCACCAGGAGGTTGTGACCGTCGGTCACCGAAGCCTGGAGTGCGGCCTGCATCTGGGCGAAGTTGGGATGGGTTTGGTCCAGGTAATGGATGGCCGCCGAGTATACCAGGGCGCGAATAAGCGCGAATAAGCGGGACGTTCTTGCCTTAATTGCGTTGACGGTATCGACCTCGTTAGATAGCTTTCCTTCATGCCTCGTGGACCCAGACTAGACGCTCCTGGAATCGTTCATCACGTTCGTGCTCGTGGGATTGAGCGCAGAAAAATCTTTTTGTCCGATTCGGATCGCACCGATTTTATCGCACGACTG
>JAUVAM010000033.1 GCA_030591745.1 Deltaproteobacteria bacterium | reverse complement strand
GATGCCTCGCGCCGGACAAGACCCCAACAGGCTACCGGATCTTGAATCAAAAGCAAGAATCCCATAATATTGAAGAGAAGATACGCACACACCGCTCTCAACGAGCAGGAGTCAACGCGATGAAACGAACCCTGATTTGGATCCCCATCCTCTTCCTCCTTGGCAAGTCCTTGGTCTGCTGCAGCTTAAATAACAGCGCCACCTTGGAACTGCCCGACGGCGACACCATCCCCTGGGGGGGAGCCATTCAGGTAGTCGCCCTCCTGCAAGAACAAGGAGGAGACGCGCAATCCGGCAAAAAGGCGACCTTCACGACCACGGTGGGCAGCTTCGAGCCTTTTGAGTCGGCCAGCGATGAGCCCTTGCAGGAAATCCAAGTCACCACGACCACCGGCCAGGCAGAAGCCACCCTACACAGCTTCCCTGGTGAGGGAGGCAAAGAAGGCAGCGTCGGCGTCGAGTATCTGACCATCGGCGCGGTGACCGTCACCGACTCCATCCCTGTTTTCTCCCAGACCGGCGGCCTACCCTCCGGCAAGTCATTTACCGCCACCTGCGTGCCCAACAATGTCTCTGTCTACGCCAATGAAGCGGAACGACAAGGCATGCGCATCCAATGCACGGTCACCGCCAAGGACGCCAACGGCCAGAGCGTGCCACGGGCCGACATCAAGGCCATGGTGGAGAGCGACTGTTCGGCCACCCTGGAAGAATACGACGATAGCTTAAACGCATACATCTTCGCCTTGCAGCCAGACTGCGATCCCCTGAACGTAGAGCCCATGATGGGCGAACCCAGCCACATGGATGAAACCTACGAGATCCGCAACCCCCGGGATGGCTTGCTGACCATCATCTTCTACACCGACGGTGAGGAGGGTTTCACGGATTCCAACGGCAACGGCGTCTACGACACGGGCGAAAGCTTCGTGGGTCACGATCTGGCCGAACCGTACTTGGACTCCAACGACAACAACATGTGGGATACGGGTGAGCCCTGGGTGGACGCCAACAACAATCAAACCTGGGATTATCCTGACGGCCGCTGGAACGATAAGACCACCATCTGGACCAGCGTGCGCATCATGTTCACCGGTGCGCCCCACGCCAGCAACGACACCAGCCACTACGACCCCAACGGCATCTCCATCCAAAACGGAGGCAACCAAACCTTCGCGCTCTACCTGATGGACGAAAATCACAACCCCATCGCCTCCAACTCAACAAGCGACAAAGTGGCCTTCTCCGTCAGTGGTGCCCGCATCTCGGGTGCAAGCTCGGTGGATCTGGTCCCCTCCATGGGCATCGCCTTCCATCTGGACGGCTCGGTACAAACGGAGAGCTTCAACGAACATCGCCAATATCAGGTCATCCTGGAAGACAACACGAGCGGCGAAGAACCCCACACGGCGACCCTGGATGCAGAGGTAACCTGGACACCCTCGCTCAACTTCTCGGGCTACTCAGCCCATCGGCAAACCGCGGACCTGCCAACCATCTCGGGGACTGTTCACTAGAACAAATCAGGGAGCCAAAATTTGTGCTTCCAGAACCAGGCTGACAACAGCGTTCGCATCGACATCCAAGCCCCCCAGCAATAGAATCGACCCATCCGGTAGTGACGCGTGGCTGATGCCCAAAGACCCGGTGGCCAGTTCTCCGTCCAGGCTACGAACCGCACCGGAAACATCGTGCATCTCCATGTCCTTACGCCCCATACCCACCACGCCCAAGCCGCCGGCCAAAACCCAACCTGACAAGCCGTCTGATTCGGGTGTGTCGACGTATACCGCCGCATGGTATGCCCTTGCTGAATCCATCTGAGTCGCGACGAAGTCAAAACCGCCTTGACCGTCATATTCGATCCACATTGACACATTGCTGGCTACCGATGCAGGGGCAGAGGGCATGCCGCCTGTCAGCAAAACCCTCATGGCATCGGGATCATCCCGCTTACTCAAAGCATGCCCGGTCAAGCTCCAATCCTGTAAGTCGCTCAGCTCAGCCAGATCCACGGGCTCGGCCTCTCGACTCAGGGCGTCAATCATTTCCAGCGACGACTCACCTGGCATCTGACCCCCAAAGACCAAGAAAGCGTCTCCCAAAGTCACGGATTCAGCGCCGGCGCGGGCCACGCTCAATTGCTCATCGAGCACCCCCAACAAAAGCTCATCCCCCACCCAACTCAAAGACAGAATATCCCGACTTCGCAATTGGGTGCTGCGCCCCCCAAAAATCAGACTCCCGTTGATGCCGTCCTGACCCAAGGCCATCTGAGCCCGGGCCAAAGGGGCCTCCTGCTTCAAAAGCTCGAACCGCCCGGTTTGCGGATCGTAGCGCTCCACGCTGCCGACCAGATTATCCATCGAGGGACGCAGGATAGGCCGCGTCCCACCGACTGGTTCCAAGTCGGCTTGCGTGGCACCACCGATCAACCAGACGCTGCCGTCCTCCATGGCCAAGGCCCGATGCAGACCGCGGCAGTTCACCAAAGGGATTGCGAGCGATGTGAAATCAGCCAGACCCGGATCGTATATCCAGGCGTCGCAAGCCGCCTTGAGAACCGCCGGCTCACGGGCCCCGCCCTGCTCAACCTCGCTAAACCCACCGGCCACGAGGATGCGACCGTCCACCAGGGGCGTTGCCGTGGCGAAAGCGCGGCCATGGGGCAAGAAGCTACGAATGGGGTTAAGGCTGAGGCCCCGGCGGGTAACGTAGATGGGCACGATATTCTCTTCGCCCTCCGCCATCACGATGCGAGCCGAAGACCCCGACCACTCGGGACTTAAGGCGCATGCAGCGTCAGCATACCCACGCACCCGCACCTTGACCACATTCGGCACCAAATCGATCTGCAGGCCAGCCCGACCCGCCTCATCGCCGGCCACATCAAGGCAACCGCTGTCAGCCAAAAGGCTGCCATCATACCAGTCCAAGACATCAACCTGGATGGACAACACGTCGACCGGCAAGCCCGCCTCGGCAGTCTGTGCCTGTTCGAGTTGGGCAAAACGAAGGTCCAAACCCAGACCGCCTTGCTGCTGTCCATCACAAGCGAAGAACAGACCAAGCATCAGAGCGAATCCGGCGACTATAGATTTCATGGCGTTCATGGCCCATTTCCCCGCTGGCTAAAACTGCAAAGACAAACGACCCTGGCCCGAGGGGATGCCGTCTCCCCCTCCGTCCACCGCCAACACCGTGCCGGTGACCGTGCCGGCCACCACCACCGCGCCAACCGCGGTCCAGAACCACCAGGTCTTATAAAAAGGCGAAACGACCACCATCGTTTCGGACTGGTCTCCCGGCTCGGAGGCCTGAGCTCCAGGCATGAAGGCCAGTTTATCCAAAGCGGCCAAATCCGCCGAACCACTCACCTTCCCATCCTCAGGAAGCTTTCCTGGCCCGTCTTTGACTCCCAACTTGACACCTACGCTTGGCGACAAATCCCCTTCGTCCTTGCCGCCCACTTTCATGCCCACGCTTGGTGGCAAATCCCCTTCGTCCTTGCCGCCCACTTTCATGCCCACGCTTGGTGGCAAATCCCCTTCATCTTTGCCTCCCACCTTGATGCCCACGCTTGGTGGCAAATCCCCTTCATCTTTGCCTTCCACCTTGATGCCCACGCTTGGTGGCAGGTCCTCTTCGTCCTTGCCCCCTGCCTTCGTACCGGCAGCAACCAGGGGCACCAGGGGAACGCTGGGGATATCCTCCATCCCGCCCTGGAAGCGCATCTTGAGACGCAAACGAACTTTCTTCTGCTTGGTACCTACCCGAAAAGTCTTGGAGACAGGCTTGAAATCAGGGTGGGTCAGGCTGACCACATGGGTTCCCTTCTTCAGCTCCCAGGAAACCCCGAAAGGGGTGCTTCCCACCGGGATGCCGTCCAGCATGACCTCGGCACCATCCACATTGGCCAGAACATTAATCTGTCGCCGGAACACAGGTCCCACCACTTGGGTCCAGCCCTTTTTCAAAGCCTTGACCAATTGCTCCCGACCAGCCTTGGCCCGCCGCCGAACCCTTTTCACCACCTTGCCCTGCCTCAAATTGACCAACTCCATCTTCACCATAAAGCGACCGGGCAACTTCTGCACGGAGGTATAAACCATCAAGTCGGCATCGGCCGCTCGCCCCACCGCGATCAAACAGCGAGCCTTATGTCCAGCACAACCTACTTTGCTGCGTAGCCACTTCATTTCAAGCGCAGGGTCATCCATGAGCTTGAATGCCAAATAGCGACGCGCTTCATTGCGCATCATCTCCCCAAGGAATGCCTTATCGGCCTCCTCAACGAATTCGCTCTCCGGGTCGGGAACCCAAATATTCATCTCTCGCGTACCCTGAGCCCGAACGTAATTCACCAACGAAAGCAACAAAACAAACCCTACCAGGATGGATGTAAAGCACTTGCCAGCCTTGGCCATGACAATCCCCTTTTGGTGGAAATTGAAGCCTAGCCTCCAAGCCAGAGCCTGTCAACGGCACCGGCTTGACACCCAAATGGACCACTCCTAAACTGAACTTCCGAACAACATCAGCGGAGAATGCCATGCCCAACTTCGAGATCCTAATCCCAAAATCGGACCGAATCCCGATGGACCTGCGTCTTCGGCTCAAGGCCGAAAGCTGGATCGACGCACTCAAAGCGGGCCTGGCCAAGGTCGGCGAAGAGGGACCCGCCCCCGAGGGAGTGCTCTGCGACATCAAAGACGACAACAGCATCCACGTCACGGATACCCATTCGGGCAGGGTCTTTCGAATTGAAGAACTGTTGGAGGCACCAGTTCCCGTCGCGGCCAACAGCGATGAGATGGCCACCCAACCCGAAATGCCGGCGGTTACCGAGGAGGTACCTCAGCCCTCCCATCCAACAACGCCCACGCTCGTGCCCCAGGCGCCTCCACCTGCCCCTGTGCAGCCCTTGCCCACGCCCACGCCCCCGCCCATGGAGCCACGACGCAGCGAGACGGCCTCGGCCATCCCTGCCGCCGATGCCATCGGCCGATCCCTGGGATCCACGTCAGAGGCCACCGTCGATCTGCTGGAGGAGATTTTCGAGTTCACCGACAAGGTCAAAGACAAGTCACGCAAACAAGACGCCCTGGATTTCATGCTGGACTTGGCCATGGCCAAGGTGCCCTCGGACGCTGGCTCCGTGATACTGGCCGACATCAACACGCGCAGGCTGGAGTTCGGCGCAGCCAAGGGCCCCAAATCCGAAGGGCTGGTTGGCGTACAACTGAAGATGGGTCAAGGCATCGTTGGCTTCTGCGCTGAATCCAGCATCGCGGTAGCGGTCAGCGATGCGCAACGGGATCCGCGCTTCTATTCGGCCATCTCGGAGAAAATCGGCTACCCGACCCGCTCGATACTCTGTGTGCCCATGCAGGTTGATGGTCGAGTGGTGGGAGCCCTCGAGCTCATCAACAAGCATACCGAAGACCTTTACACAGAGCGAGACCTGGGTATCGCCAACTTCATCGCCCAACAACTGGCGCGCCACCTCATTCAGCGAGGTTGGGTGTGAGCCGTCTGGGCCTCCAGATCTTGAGCCTGGTCTGCCTGCTCGCCCTGGCGAGCCTGGCGAAGGCTGAGACCTACACCTGGACGGACAAGAATGGAGGAATTCACTTTACGGACAACCCCTATGAGCTTCCTGAGCCCCAGCGTTCCAGGGCGCTCAAGCAGCAAGAGGAGAACCGCAAACGGACCGAACGTGAGCGCAAAGCGACCCCGCAGACCGGAGCCCGAAGAGACAACGACGGGCGCAAAATCCGGCACGAGTCCTATCGGCCCCCGGATAAACAAAGGGACACGGTGGAGCAAACCCGCGACTCTGGCGAGCGCCTGCCTGGTGGGCCAAAGGTCGCGCCTTTGAACGAAAACAAAAAGAAAAGGTGGAAGGCGCGGGCAACCAAGGCCCGGAATAAGACGGCCCAACTTCAAGCCAAGTGTCAGTCTCTGGAAAACAGTCGTGACACCAACCAAAGGCAGCATCTTCTCTTCGGTCGTCCAGGGGCGCTCGCCGACTCAAACAAGGCGGCCGAAAACCTGGAAAAATGCCAGGAAAAACTCAAGAAGGCCAAACACTTTTTGGATATCGAATTGCCCGACATGGCGCGCAAGGCCGGGGTCCCGACGCGGTGGGTGAAATAAAAATCAGAATCAGAAGGTGTTGTCCGCCCAGGAACGCTCTCGCTCTTCCAGTTCGTAAACGTTGGCTCCCTCGATCGCCAAGGCGTATATTCGGGCGACCGCTGCGTCAAAGAGTTTGCCAACCTTATCCTTGGATATCTTGAAATTGACTACGTCACCACGCTTGCCCATGCCCACATATTTGGCCAACCGCGTGTTCAGCTCGCCCGCCACGGCAGGCGCGCCACCCGTGGTCACCAGCTTGGTCATCGTGTAATTCATGTCCAGGGAAACGCCCACCGGAATGCGCTTGCCACGCGGACCGATCAGATCCAAGAAAAACACATAGCCCAGCTTGTCCTTCTTTTGCAGTTGGGCCAGACGACGCGGCTCCTGGGGAACCAGCTCGGGACTGGCCCGGCGCTCGTCCGCCTTAAACAGAGTAAAAACAGTCAGGTGAAGATCTCGAGGGTCCATTTTCTTGATGGCCTTTTTCAAGCGCTCCATCTGCCCAGCCTTGAAATCCTTGTTGCCGATCTGGCCCAAGTCATAGGCCTTGACCAGGTACTGGTCCACCCGCTCGAAAAAAGCGGTCAATGGCAGGTGCAAGGATCGCATGTAGGCCACCAGATCCCAGGTATCCAAGTCATCCAAAGTGCCTGAGAATCCCGGCATGGCTTTGTGCTTGCCCCGAGCAGAGCCTCCACTTTGAATCGTAGCGAACAACATGCTGTTGTCGCGGGCGTTCATCAAGGCACCGTCCCCGTGGTCCGCGGGCTGTATCTGCAAACTGCCGCGCACTGGACCCGAGCCCGAACCGTTGAAACCATGACAGACGGTGCAGTTCATACGGTAGAGCTGCGTCCCGTGAGTCACGTCCCCGATTTGGGGCAAATCCTCGGCGGCCACAGGAAGAACCAAACCGATGAAAACCAGAATTAAAATGACGCTCATGCAATTCTTCATGATGTCTTCCCCGCTCAGTGAAGCATCTTCGGGTACTCGGCCAGGGTGCCGAGCACCTTCCATCGGTGAACGAAATGGCAACGGGTGCAGCCTGTGTCGGCGATCTTGCCGAACTGACGCTCCACCTCGGCCCGCTTGCCGGCACCTGCCGCTACACCGAGCTGCTCAAAGGCCTTGGCCAACTCTTTCATCTCTGTCGAAAAATCAGTCATGTCGGTTTGTACGCCGCTCGCCACCATACTGACCTGCTGCAAGGTGGTGGCACCGGTCTTAACCCGGTTCATGTCAGCCGCTCGTCCGGCAAACATGGCCACCTGCAGGAGCACCCACTTGTCCCCCATGCGCTGCATGGCGTCGGGCAAGGGCTTAATCGATTTGGCCGCGGAAGCAACCGGCACGCGAGTCCCGCCCGGGGAAGCCGGCATGGCCGGACCGCCCATACCAGAGGGCAAGGCCGGCATGCGCGAGCCACCGGCAGGCCCATCCGACTTGGATGCCGAAGCGTCCTTGAAAGGCCACACCGCCACGGGTGTCCGGAAGCTTGTGCTGAATTTCCGGCCCTTGTGCTTGCCCTTGAAGACGACCCGCAAGATGTCTTTTCGGACTGGCGTATAGTGGAATCCATAGGTACCCGCGTCCATCTGGGGGTGGATCAGGTAGCGTTGCGTGTAGCCTTCACCATCCGCATCGGTCACCTCGGCGGTGATGGTGGAATCCTTGATGGGGATCTGTTCGCCGTAAATGGGATCGGGCACGGGAGGAACCTCGAACATCTCCACCATGGCCTCAACCACCTGCCCCGGGTCCGGCACACCAGGCGTCAAACGCACCTTGAACAAAATGATGCCATCCTTGACCTGCACGGTTCGAACGGCAGGCTTGGGCGACTCACTCGGCTTGGCCTCGGCCCCGAAGACCAGGCCCGGCAGCGCCAACCACGCAACCAACAATCCCGCGATGCGCATGCTCTCTACCTCCTTGCAACGTTGATTTCCGAGGCATCGTAGTACACGCATTGAGCAAATGGAAGGGGGACGTTGTTGCGTTATTCTCGTTGTTTGGAAGGGGACGTTGTTGCGTTATTCTCGTTATTGGACTCAGGCGGACTCCTTCACTGTGGCCAGGATGCGATAAATGGTCTTCGGGGCGATATTGAGCCGCCGAGCCAGTTGGATTACTCGAAATCCAGGCCTCATCGAGACCTCGATAACCAACTCATTTCTCGCCTTCACCACACACCTGCGGCGGCTTCCAGTCGTAAGTTGCGCCACAGTCAGACCATGCCGATAAGCAACCTCAGGAATCGCCTGCTCAACAAGCTCTAAGAATGGCTGCTGAATTTCCGGCTCAACAGCCTGCATCTCGATTTCCCTCATGATACGCTCGACGAATTCACTGCTTCCCAAAACACGCTCGTCGTGAGCCCAGCGATCACGACCTCTTCCATTGCGAAGAAATTCGCTCCGCCCGCCCATGCTGCGAATAAGACCGCCGCCCGAGAAATCCTCCCTTTTTCGATTTCTAAGAAAATCTTCAATTTGAAAAAAGTAGGCCTCACGCGCCAAGGCGCTTGTCCGGCCAAATCGACCGAGGATGGATTCGGCGTCGAACCATGGCTGACAGAGTCCGCCCAAGAGCCCCGCATGACCACTCCATGGGTACCGCTCAAGGTCGCCGAGAGCAATGCAGGGGCCTGTCTGCACCGGATTCAGGTGAATATAAGCGACGAGTGTCTCAAAATATTTATCGTCTTCGACCAGGCAAGACCAGTAGCGGTTCTGAAAGAGGTGGCCGGACCGCCGGTGCCTATTGTTGAAAGCGACGGCATGCCCAGTCATGAGTCGCCGCATGATGGTCGAAAGATCGGATTTCAATGTCCGAAGCAACAGGTGGAAATGATTGGCCATGAAGACCCATGCATAGATAACGCCTGCCTGGTACTGTAAAACCTCTCCAATTCGCGCGACCAAATTCAATCGGTCAGAATCATCCCGAAAAATTGGCTGCTGATTGATGCCTCTTGCAATGACATGGTGTAGCGCTCCCGGTGTATCCAGTCTCGGCCCTCTAGGCATAATCGCCTCCTTGAATCAGGGTCATGCGATTGTCGTGCCATTCGAACACAATCCGACAAAGCTCTGGAAAAAGCGGAGGTCTGCTGCGCGCGAGGATCACGGCGTGTCCGGATTCCGGTCACCCAATGCCTGATTCTGATCCTGCCGGGGGCAAACAAAGGGAATAACGCAACAACGTCCCCTTGCCATTAATGAGAATAACGCAACAACGTCCCCCTGCCCTTATTCGTGGCGGAGGGCTTCTATTGGGTCGAGGCGGGAGGCTCGCCAGGCTGGGTAGATGCCGAAGATCAGGCCAGATGCGGAGGCGATGCTTAGGGCGACGATGACGGCCCAGAGGGGCGCGGCCGCAGGTAGGCCGGCCAGGGCATCGGCCAAGTAGGCTGCGCCGAAGCCCAGTCCAAGTCCAAGCACGCCCCCCAAGGCAGAGAGAATGATCGCCTCCATCGTGAACTGCACCAGGATGTGGCGTTTGCGCGCGCCCAAAGCCCGCCGTGTGCCGATCTCGCGGGTGCGTTCGGTCACCGAAACCATCATGATGTTCATGATGCCGATGCCGCCCACCAAAAGCGAAATGATCGCGATGCCGAGGGCCGCCAAGACGATGTTGTCCGTGATGGACTTGACCATCTCAATGGTGGATTCGTTGGAGAAAACGGTGAAGTCGTTTTCCTTGCCCGGCTTCAATCCTCGACGCTGACGCATGATCTGAATGGCTCGATCCTTGGCGTAGTCGAAAACCTCCGGCTGCATGGCCTGCACCGTGATGTTGACCGAGCGACGGCCGCCGTAGATGCGCACAAAGGTGCTGATGGGGATGATGACGAGGTTATCCCGACTGCCGCCGCCCAAACCACTGCCTTTGCCGGCGAAAACACCCGCGACCCGAAAACGTTTGCCGGCGAAGGTGATGTGCTGCCCCACCGAAGTGGAATAGGGAAAGAGCCCCGCCGCCAGGTCCGCGCCAAGCACCACCACGGTCCGCTCATGCTGCAGGTCCGAGTCATTCAGGTTGCGGCCTTCGGCGATGTCATAACCATTGTTGGGCGCGAACTCCATGCTCCCGCCGCAAATGACCACATTGGCCGGTGTGACCTCATGCCGGGAGCGCAGGGTGGCACCCCATGTCCACAGCTCCGAACCCACGAAACGAGCTGCCTCATCCAAAGCCCGAATCGCCTTTGCATCGGCCAGGGTCAGGTCCTTGCGCTCACGCCACTTGTGGGATCGCCTGCCGCCCAAACGCATGTGGGGATGCTTCTGAAGCTGAAAGGTGTTGGAGCCCAATCCGCTGAACTGCTCATTCACGAAACGCTCGAAACCGGTGGTGATGGCCAGCATGGCCACCACCGCGCCCACGCCGATGATGATGCCCAGGGTGGTCAAGCCCGATCTTAGCTTATTGGCCTGCAGGCTCACCAGGGCGCTGTATAGTACGTCGCCGATGCGCATCATTCGGCCCTCAGGGCCACAATCGGGTCCAAACGCGAAGCCATCCAGGCCGGCCAGATGCCGAAGAACATGCCCACCAGGGCCGAGAAACCCAGGCCGGCCACAATGGCCGCGGCTGAAACATGTGCAGGCAGGGCCGAGACCGAATCCACCACATAAGCCACGCCAAAACCGGCTGCCAGGCCGATGAGACCGCCGAGGCCACTCAGCACCAGACTCTCGATGAGGAATTGGAACAGGATGGTCAAGCGACGCGCGCCCAAGGCCTTGCGCAGGCCTATCTCGCGGGTGCGCTCGGTGACCGAAACCAGCATGATGTTCATGATGCCGATGCCACCCACCAGAAGCGAAATGAGCGAGATGATGATGATCACCAGATAGAGGGTCCCGGTGATCTCTTCGTAAAACTTGCTCAGCATCTCCTGCTGGTTGACCGAAAAGTTGTCTTCCTCGACGGGCCGCAAACCCCGCACCCGCCGCATGATGCCCTCCAACTCGCTGGCGGCCTTCTCGAGAGACATCTCCTTGCTCACGGCGACGGCGATCTCCATGGAACGACGCGTACCGAAGTCCCGCCGAAATCGCCCAATGGGCATGGTGGCCGTGATGTCCTGACTCCGGCCCAGGAAACTGCCTTGGGCACGCAAGACGCCGATGACTTGAAAACGGGCCGACCCAATGCGCACATACTCTCCCAGCGGGCTGCTCTGGGGAAAAAGCTGCTTGGCCACGTCAGAGCCCAAGACCACAAAGGGCCTGGCGTATCGCACGTCGGCGGCCGAGAGAAAGCGCCCCAGACCCACCGACTCGCCGGTGACCGACAGGTAAGCGTGGCTGGTCCCCCGAAGGCGCACGTCATTGACCTGCTCAGCCCCTCGACTCACCCGGGATCGAGACTTGACGATGGGGGCCATATCCTCGGCAAAGGGAACTTGCTCTTTCAGTCGTCGATACTGCCAATCCGTGATGGGAGGTCGGTTGACGTATTTGTACCAGTCTCCGCGCACAATCCAGGGCCAGTCGGAGATATAGATGGAGCGAGTACCCATCAGCGCCATCTGCTTCTCGACGCCCTGGTCCAGACCGTGGATGATGGACAGAATGCCGGTGACCGTCATCACGCCGATGACGATGCCCAAAGCGGTCATGGCGGCACGAAACTTGTTGCCGAGCAAGGCCCCCAAGGCCACATCCACGCCGGCGGTCACGCCATGCCAGCGGCCCATGACCCAGCGCAAGGGCCCTCGTTTTTTTTCTGCCGCCACCATCGTTTGGCCGTTACCTGCGACCCTTGCGTCCGCGGCGCCGAGGTCGGCCCGCCTTCTCCGATCCCTTCTTGCCGCGCCTTTCGGCCGCATCCAGATCCACATCATCGCCGTGCTGCAAATCCTTGGACAGAGCACGATAAGGCCCACTGACCACTTTCTCGCCCGCCTTGAGCCCCTCGCGGATTTCGATGCGCGTGTCCGAGGACAAACCGGTCT
>JAUVAM010000606.1 GCA_030591745.1 Deltaproteobacteria bacterium | reverse complement strand
TGATTCAGCAGCCTTACGACATGGAAAAGGGTGCCGGTACGTTTCATCCGGCCACTTTTTTGCGTTGCCTGGGGCCGGAACCCTGGCAGGTGGCCTATGTGGAGCCCTGCAGGCGGCCCAACGACGGACGTTACGGGGATAATCCAAATCGCTTGCAGCATTACTACCAGTTCCAGGTTCTTCTGAAACCATCGCCCAGTGATGTGCAAGATCTGTATCTTGACAGCCTGAGAGCCATTGGAATTCCGGTGGAAAAGCATGACGTGCGATTCGTGGAGGACGACTGGGAGTCGCCCACTCTGGGGGCATGGGGCCTGGGTTGGGAGGTCTGGATCGATGGCATGGAGGTCACCCAGTTCACTTATTTCCAGCAGGCAGGCGGCCTTGACCTGAAACCCATCTCGGTGGAACTGACTTATGGTTTGGAGCGTTTGTCCATGCTTTTGCAGGATGTGGGCAGCGTTTACGATCTGCAGTGGAACGACAAGATCAAATACGGGCAGGTACACCATCAGGCAGAGGTGGAGTACTCCGACTACAACTTCAATCAGGCCGACACGGCGATGCTGTTCAAGCTCTTTGACATGTATCAGGTCGAGTGCGGCAGGCTTTGTGGTGCGGCCGAGCAGGGCAAGCCCAGTCAAGCCTTGCCCGCTTATGATTACTGCCTCAAGAGCTCGCATGTTTTCAATATTCTTGATGCGAGAGGGGCCATCAGCGTCACCGAAAGGCAAGCCTTCATCGGACGGGTCCGTACATTGGCCAGAGAAAGCGCGAAGGCTTATCTTGTGGAACGGGAACGCCTGGGTTGGCCGATGCTTGGATAAAGAAAGGGCATCATGGATAGCTGGCAAAAACTGCTTACTGTGGCTGCCGTGGCCTTGGCTCTGATCATTGTTTCGCGTGTGATCAAGCGTGGCAGGCTGGACGAAGAAGACCCTTCGGTGGCAGAAAAGGGCTTGTTTCTGGGTGGGATTGTCTTGATGGCGGTGGCTTTGCTGATTCTCATGTTCCGTTGTGACACCCTTTTTGAAGCAGATACGGGTGACGAGTCCCAAGAGATCAAGTCCTTCCAGGAAGAAGGCGCGGGCTGCTCCAAGCCCAAGGACGAGATGGGCAAATTCAAGCCCTGACAGGAAGATTCATGGAATTTTTGCTCGAAGTAGGCTGTGAAGAGATCCCGGCTCGGTTTGTGCCGCCGGCACTTGAAGAATTGTCTAAGCACCTCTCCGAAGGTATTAAAGAGGGACGATTGGACTCGAAGGATCTGGGCATGACCAGCCTGGGCACACCGAGACGTTTGTGTTTGTTGGTCAAAGGCCTGCCCGAGCGGCAAGAAGATTTGGACGAAGAAATCTTGGGGCCCAAGGTGGAAGTCGCCTACGATAAGGCGGGCCAACCCACCAAGGCCTGCCTGGGCTTTGCCCGTTCCAGAAAAGTAGATGTGGCCGATCTCAGAAAAGTGGAAACGGACAAAGGGCAAGTGGTGGCGGTGCGCCGTCAGATTGAGGGACTGCCCACCGCGGAAGTTTTGGGCGCGCTCGCGCAAGCAGCCTTAAAGAAACTCGGTTTTCCCAAGACCATGCGTTGGGCAGATGGCGAGCATGCCTTTGTCCGGCCCGTACATTGGATCGTGGCGCTACTGGACAATGAAGTCTTGTCCTTCGATTTCGCCGGCGTGACCAGTGGTCGCCTGACCAGGGGTCATCGTTTCACCCATCCTGAGGCATTCGAACTCAAGTCTGCCAGTGATTTTGTCGCGTCCTTGAAGGAGCGCGACGTTTGGGTGGAAGCCCCGCTGCGGCGTAAGGCGCTCATGACCCGGGCCCATGAATTGGCGGCCGAAGTCGGCGGCAAGCTCGTTGAAGACGCAAGCCTGGTGGACGAGGTTGTGCAACTCATCGAATGCCCCGTGCCGCTTTTGGGCCGGGTGCAAGAAAAGTTCCTCAGTTTACCGCGCAACGTGCTCGTGGCGGCCATGCGCAATCATCAGCGATATTTTTCCATTGAGGACGATCAGGGCAAGCTGCTCAACGCTTTCGTGGCCGTCGGCAACACGCCGGTGGAAGAACCGGACTTGGTTCGGCATGGTTATGAGCGCGTACTGACCGCAAGATTGGAAGATGCCCGATTCTTCTTCGAAGAAGACTTGAAAACCCCGCCGGTGGATCTCTTGGCCAAACTGCAGGAGATGATCTTCCAGGCGGACCTGGGTTCCTATTACGAAAAGTCCGTGCGAACGGCCAACCTGGCGGTTTGTCTTGCCAACCAGGTTAATCTTGGCGCCTGGGACCGGGTGCCACGCGTGGTCGAAACACTGAGCATGAAGACGGAGGCGATGGGCCCAAAGGACCAGTTCAGTTGGAGAGTGGCACGGGCGGCCTTGTTGGCCAAAACCGACCTCTTGACCGAAATGGTGGGGGAGTTTCCGGAACTGCAAGGAGAGATGGGGGGCATTTATGCGCGCAAAGCGGGGGAAAATTCCGCGGTGGCCGATGCCCTTCTCGAACAATACCTTCCACGGCATGCCGGCGACAGCATCCCCGAATCCGACGAAGGTGCCTTGCTGAGCCTGGCTGACCGCCTGGATACCTTGGCGGGTGGCTTTGGTGTGGGCCTGCGCCCGAGCAGTGGTGCCGATCCCTATGCCTTGCGTCGTCAATGCCTGGGTGTCATCGCCATCATTTTGAGCAAAGGCTATCGCTTGTCATTGAGCGAGATTCTTTCCGAGGCGGTCCGAGGCGTGGAAGACAAGGTCGAGGCCGCCATGCTGGCCAAGGCTCAAAACAAGGCCCGCAAAGCCGCAGCCCGCAAAAAAATTGAGGCCGTATTGCCGAGCAGCGTCGAGCCCTTCGCAGAGAAACTGCTGGAAGATTTGCTTCAGTTTTTCAGCGGGAGATTGCGTGGACGCCTGGCGGATCAAATCCCGATTGACGTGGTGGACGCGGTCCTGGAAGCCGGCATGGACGATATGCATGAGGCCC
>JAUVAM010000490.1 GCA_030591745.1 Deltaproteobacteria bacterium | reverse complement strand
GTCGTATCGACATTAGGCTTCCCGCGAACGGGCATGCACACAGCCGGCAGGGGTCACTCCCGAATATAAAATGTTGGTTCATCTATTTCTCGTTCCGCAAGTCACGTACCTAGCAGGGGAAATCATTTCCCGAGTCGCCAAGCAACACGAGATTAGCTGTTTTCGTCCGAACCAAGGCTCGGTTGCGATGCGCGGATCAGTTTGAGCATCTTTTTGATCCGATCCCGTACCTCGGTTGATATTTTTTCCTTCTGCTCTTGGGACTTGAAAAGGTTGTCGGTGATGTTCAGGGCTGCGAGGATGGCCACATTGTGGGTGGCTACGCTGCGGGTGCCTTTCTGCACTTCGGCCAACTGCTCGTTCAGGTAGTCCGCGAGTGTTTGAATATAATCCTCGCCTTCGTCTGAACGGATTTTGTACCGTTGCCCAAGAATTTTGACTTCATAGGTCCGCATGTCGCGTTCGTTTTTCCTATCCCAACTGGCTGTTTCAAATCCACACAAACTCACAAATTTCCGCAATTAGTATAGATTTCGCCTGCCTGACTTGTCAAGCTTGCCATTAGCCGGCCATTTTTTTTTGGCCGGGGCATGATGGGGCGGAAACTAGCTGATCCTGTGGAGTTTCAGCATGTTGGTGCTGCCTGGCTGGCCGATGGGGACCCCCGAAGTGATGACCAGTTGCTCGCCGCTTCGGACAAATCCTCGCTCGATAAGGGTACGGTTGGCCTGTCGCAACATGGCGTCGGTGGATCGAACTTTGGTTACTTTGACTGGTTCGACGCCCCAAAATACGGCCATGCGATTGTAAGTGTCTTCATGTGGAGTCAGAGCCACAATGCGAGCCTTTGGGCGATAGTCGGAGATGAGTCTGGCCGTGTTGCCTGACTCCGTGAAGGCCACGATCAGGCGAGCTCCGATGTCTTCGGCCGCCACCACGGTGGCCTTGCTGACCGCGTTGGTGAAAACCGCCTCATCTTTGATGAGTCTGGGCCGACTGGAATGTTGGAAAGCGGGGGAGCGCTCGGCCTCATTGATGATACGCACCATCATCTGCAGGCTCTCTAGGGGATAGGCACCGGCCGCGGTTTCGCCGGAAAGCATCAGGGCGTCCGAACCGTCAAAGACAGCGTTGGCGACATCTGAGGCCTCTGCGCGGGTTGGGCGTGGTGAACCAATCATGCTTTCCAGCATTTGCGTGGCCACGATGACGATTTTTCCGCGGGCGTTGGCGTGAGCGATGGCGGATTTTTGAATAGCTGGAACTCGTTCTGGTGGCAATTCAACGCCCAGATCGCCGCGAGCTACCATCACGCCATCGCAGACGTCCAAGATATCGTCTATGGATTTGACCGCATCTGGATGTTCGATTTTGGCGATGACGAAGCAAGGTGAGTTGGCTTTGCGCACCATGCGTCGGACCCGCAGTACATCCTCTGGGTTGCGCACGAAGCTGATGGCCACCATGTCCATGCCCAGCTTCAGGCCAAGCTGTAAGTCCTTCTTGTCTTTGTCGGTGACCGAGGGGCTCGAGATGCTGACCCCTGGCAGATTGATGCCTTTGTGGTTTGTCAGGTTCCCACCCACCACCACTTTGGTGATGATGTCTCGACCTTCCACGTCCATGATGCGCAGTTGGATGGTGCCGTCTGCGATCAGAACACGGTCTCCCTTTTTTACATCTTTGTGCAGTTGGGGGTATTGAACGCTGACCCTCACTTCGTCTCCCTCTACTTGCTTGGTCGTCAGCACAAAGGTTTCACCCGTCTGGATTCGGGCCTTGCCCCCTTTGAATTCGCCCAGGCGGATGCGTGGACCCTGTACGTCCTGGAGGATGGTCAGCGGGCGCTTTGCGGCCCGGGACAAACGTCGGAGACGAGCATGCACTCGGGTGTGGCTGGCGTGGTCTCCGTGGGAAAAATTAAGCCTGGCGACG
This sequence comes from Deltaproteobacteria bacterium, assembly GCA_030591745.1. The sequence goes on along the minus strand of JAUVAM010000490.1, from coordinate 2,066 downwards.
TCCATGCCCGCCAGGATCAATTTGTCCAGTTGTGTTTCGGAAGAACAGGCTGGTCCAATAGTGCAGACGATTTTGGCTTTGCGCATGCGTAATCTCCAGGCATTGGGTTGTTTCTAAATCAAGTAGCAGGCAGGTTGCCGGCCGCGGCACCAAGTATCGCCGCCGGGGCAAAGAGCAATGCCACCAGTGGATACAGTATCAGGCTCGCCACCAGCATGATGCCGAACCAGGCACCGACGGAGGCGAATGCAAAGCCCCAGGCCCTGCTTTCCGGGGTGCGGAGCACGATAGGGCAACCGACATGGAAAAGGAACAGGGAATAGCCAACCCCGAGCAGCACGGCCAAGACCGACAGTTGCGGAATGACCGCCAAAAGGCCCACCACCCATAGCGGCGTGGAAGCGTAGGCCATGAGTTTGAACGCAGCGTTGTCGTTGCGGACAGTGCCGAAGCTGGGTGCCATGGCGTTGATCAGGATTCCCATGAGCCATACGGAGCCGACCGCGACGCCCAATCGAACCACGGCAAAAACAAGGCTGAACACGAAGCCGTTGTTGCCGAGCAGGCCGCCCAAAAAGGAAAAGACCGCGCTGACCGATGCCAAAAGTAGGACATAGCGTGTAACCAGCAAGCGCCCGGAGTCAGGCTCGTTCGCAATGATACGCCAAGTCTTGGCCGGCTCGACGAGCAGGGCAAGTACGCGGTTGATTAGCGCGGCGACGTCGATGATCATGTCGAGGTCATGATAAGTTCAGCGCTTAGAGCAAGTCAAGTTGGGTCACACGGAGATTTGGCATCCCGGAATGTCGCGGGGGTTATTCTTCTTCTTCTTCTTCTTGAACTTCGTCGGTCCACAAGGCGTCTTCGTCGTCGCGGGTGAATAAGTCAGCTTCGGTTTCGCCACCGAGCTCTTCTGCTTCCAGTGTGAGTTCGATGCAAAATTTGCGACTTAGGCGGGTGAGCTGACTGATGGCTTCGTCCAGGGCCCCCACCGCAACTTCTACGATTTCTGGGTCGGCCACCGCTCCACAGTTGGGGCAAGCAAAATGGGTGGGATCCTCGAGAAGCTCAGCAACTTGAAGTTCAAAGTCGGCCTCGCATTGGCGACATTCCACGGAAATACTCATTGACCTTTTCCTCTTCGCTTCATTGTCGGTTTGATATTCAAAGACCGACGAATGCCGTTTCCGGCAAGGATTTGTCAAGGAAAAAATCATTGGTTTTTATGCGTTCCTTTTCCTTGACAAAATCAGGGCACCGCCTTTGTATCAGCCTAGTGGGCCAAGGCTCCCTTTTGGGGATCCGGATGCCCGGCACGGGAGGTGCTGTGAAGATTCACGAACACCAAGCCAAAGAGATTCTTGCCAGGTATGGCGTATTGGTGCCGCAGGCCAAGGTAGCCTTTACCCCGGACGAAGCCGAGGCGGCGGCCAAGACCTTCGACGGCAAAGCGGTGGTCAAGGCGCAAGTTCACGCCGGTGGTCGGGGTAAGGCGGGAGGCGTTAAGGTGGTCAACAGCGCCGACGAAGCCCGTGAGGTGGCGGACCGTCTATTGGGGCAGCGCTTGGTCACCCATCAAACCGGAGCCGATGGACAGCCCATTCGCAAGGTTCTGGTAGAGCAGCAACTGGATATTGCGCGCGAGCTCTATGCCGGGTTGGTGCTGGACCGGGAGACCGCCCTGGTGACCCTGATTCTGAGCGCAGAAGGGGGCGTGGAGATCGAGGAGGTTGCACGCACCCATCCCGAACGGATTTTGCGTGCATCGGTGGATCCCTTGATCGGGCTTATGCCTTACCAAATTCGCAACCTGGCCTTCCAGCTTGACCTGACGAAGGAGCAGATAGGCAAGGCGGTGAAGTTCTTGGGTGCCTTGTATAGGGCATTTATGGGACTGGATGCGTCCATGCTGGAGATCAATCCCATGGTGGTCACCGGAGGCGGAGAGCTTCTGGCCTTGGACGCCAAGATGAACTTCGACGACAACGCGCTGTTCCGCCACCGGGACGTGGCCGCGCTGCGCGACGAGGACGAGGAAGACGCCATGGAGCTCGAGGCCGCGCGCC
>JAUVAM010000640.1 GCA_030591745.1 Deltaproteobacteria bacterium | reverse complement strand
GGCCAGCGCGGCCGCCTGGCAAACTTCATTGAAATCAACATCGCCAACTTGGCCGGCGTGCCTTCCATCATCTATGGCTTGCTGGGGCTGGAGTTGTTCGTGCGCACCCTGGGGCTAGGCCGCAGTCTGCTGGCCGGCGCCGCCACCATGGCCTTGCTGATTCTACCCATCATCATCATGGCCTCGCGCGAAGCCCTGCGCACGGTACCCATGATTGCGCGCGAAGGCGCCTTGGCCCTGGGAGCCACCCGCTGGCAAGTCACCCGGCAGGTGGTCTTACCCATGGCCTTTCCCGGCATTCTCACCGGCACCATTCTAGCCATCAGCCGGGCCATCGGCGAGGCCGCCCCTCTGATCGTGATCGGTGCCCTGACTTATATCGCTTTCTTACCCAAAGGCGTCGACTCCCCCTTCACGGTCTTGCCCATTCAGATCTTCAACTGGGTCTCGCGTCCCCAGGAAGCTTTTCTGATCAATGCCGCCGCCGGCATCGTGGTCTTGTTGACCACCCTGTTGGCAATCAACGCTTTTGCCGTGATTCTACGCAATCGCATGCAAAAGAGGAGGACCTGGTGATGCTCATTGCTCCTGAACTAAAAATTACGCCGCCGCTGCCGCCGACCTTGGCCACGGTCGAAGCTGCGATCGAAACCCCGGACACGCCATCGCTCGATCCCCAGATCAAGTTGGCCGTCTCCGGCTTGTCGGCCTGGTTCGGCGACAAACAAGTCTTGCACGACATCCACCTGGAGATCGCCGAGAAGCAAGTGACCGCCATCATCGGCCCTTCCGGCTGCGGCAAGTCCACTTTCATTCGCTGCTTCAACCGCATGCACGAGTTGGTGGCCGGCGCCCGGCAAGAGGGCGAGATTCTGTTCTCCGGCCAGGACATCAACAACGCTTCCGTAGATCCAGTCTTGCTGCGCCGACGCATCGGCATGGTGTTTCAGAAACCCAACCCCTTTCCCACCATGTCGATACGAGACAATGTGCTCGCCGGTTTGCGCCTGACCCACACCTTGCGCCGTAACCAGGCCGACGCCATCGTGGAAAAGGCCCTGCGCCAGGCCGCCCTCTGGGAAGAAGTCGCCGATCGCTTAGACGACCCCGGGGGCGGACTTTCGGGCGGCCAACAGCAGCGCCTGTGCATCGCCCGTGCGCTAGCCGTTGAGCCGGAAGTGCTGTTGATGGACGAGCCCTGTTCCGCCTTAGATCCCATCGCCACCGCTCGCATTGAAGATCTGATCCATGCCCTGCGCGAGCAATACACCATCGTCATCGTCACCCACAACATGCAACAGGCGGCCCGGGTGTCGGACAAAACCGCCTTCTTCCTGATGGGCGAGTTGGTCGAGTTTGGCAATACCGACCGCTTGTTTACCTCGCCCAAGGATAAGCGCACCGAAGACTACATCACCGGAAAATTCGGCTGAGGGGGCCGCCATGAAAGACCAACATACCGATCGAAAATACCGCGAAGAGCTACGCCGCCTGCGCCGGCGCTTGCTGGCCATGACCGGCCGGGTAGAGGAAATGATCGCCCACTCGGTCGAATCGCTAGTGGAACGAGATGAAATTCTGGCCGAAGAGACCATCAGCGCCGACAACCAGGTCAACCGCGATGAGATCGAGACCGACGAGCTTTGCCTGATCATCCTGGCCAAGTGGCAACCCATGGCCACCGACCTGCGCTTCATCACCCAGGCCATGAAGATGGTCACCGACCTCGAGCGCATCGGCGACCTGGCGGTCAATGTCTGCGAGCGTTCTCTGCAGCTGAGCCGCGAGCCCGCCTTGAAGCCCTATGTCGAAATCCCGCGCATGGCCGAAATCGTCCAGAAAATGCTGCGCGACGCCGTCGATGCCTTCATTGAAGGCGATGCCCAAAAAGCCCAAACCGTCATCGACAGCGATGACGAGGTCGACCGCATCTTCTATCAGGCCTTCAAAAACCTGCTGGGCTTGATGATGCAAGACGAAGCCCATGTCGAACGCGGCATGCAAATTCAATCGGTATCCAAGGTACTCGAACGCATGGCCGATCACTGCACCAATCTAGCCGAACAGGTTATCTTCTTAGTCAAAGGCGAAGACGTTCGCCACATCGGCAAACTAGGCAAGCAGTAAGCAATCGATCAAAACGAAAACGACCACACCGGCAACACCAACGCCTCGCCAGTACTGACCAGCGGTCGCCTCAATTCATCCCAAGGCTGAAACCGGTAGCTGGTATAACTCACCGGCGGTGGCTGCCAATTGGCCGCCGCAAATCCGGCATGAATAGAACTGCCGATATAGCCTCCGTAAAGAAGAACCGCGCCGATGGCTATCAGCGGGATATTGGAGTCATTGACCAAACCCACCGGCAACATGACCATGCCGCTCACCATGGTGCCGGTATAAAAAAGCCCCCAGCCCCACTGCCCCACATAATACATCCCGCCCCCCGGCATAGCCGAAAAGATCACCGCCAGCCAAACGCTCTT
>JAUVAM010000136.1 GCA_030591745.1 Deltaproteobacteria bacterium | reverse complement strand
TCAAAACGGCCGGGGGTGAGGTGCTTCTGCGCACCACCGAGCGACGAAATCTGGGTCGGGAGTTCGGGGATATCCCCTTAGCTCGTACCCGCGAAGGCCAAACCCTGCGTTTGGAACGACTGGCCGAGATCAAAGATGACTTCGCCGAGGTGGATTTGAGCGCGGCCTTCGACGGCAAGCCGGCGGTCCTGATCCAGGTTTACAGCCTTGGTGATGAAAGTCCCACGGAGGTAGCCCTGGCTGTCAAAAACTTCGCCGCCCAGAAAAGCAAAACCCTGCCTCCGGGTGTCTTTGTCAGCACCTACAGCGACATGTCGAAGCTTTATGATCAGCGGGTTGATTTGCTCTTGCGCAATTCCATGCTCGGCCTGGTTTTGGTTTTGCTCATCCTGGGCTTCTTTTTAGAACCCAAGCTGGCCTTCTGGGTCACCATGGGCATACCGATCTCATTTTTGGGTTCTCTGATCTTCTTGCCGGCCATGGGCGTGACGATCAACATGATCTCGCTTTTCGGTTTCATCGTCACCTTGGGCATGGTGGTGGACGACGCCATCGTTGTGGGAGAAAACGCCTTCCGATTCCGAAGGGAGGGACATAGCCCCATGCGCTCGGCCATCCTGAGCGCCAAACAAGTATCCACGCCCATTTTCTTCTCCATCGCGACCACCATCGTCGCGTTCAGTCCCCTCTTGTTCATCCCGGGCACCCGCGGCAAGTGGATGTACGGCGTGCCCGTGGTCGTCATCATGGTCCTGGCCCTGTCCTTGATCGAGTCTTTTTTCGTGCTGCCGGCCCACCTGGGTCATTCCCGGCCCATGGGCACCGACGGTCCATTCGGTTTTTTGGTGCGCTTTCAACGACGTATTTCACGAGGCGTGGAGCGATTCATCAAGGGTGGCTACTTGCCCCTGCTGCGGGTCGCGGTCAAGCATCGCTGGATCACCTTGGCCATGGGCATCTCCGTGTTCCTGGTGACCATGGGCCTTGTTCAGGGTGGTCGCGTCAAGATGATCGACTTTCCCCGGGAAGAATCCGACTGGGTCACGGCCGAGGCCCGCCTGCCCTTCGGCGCCAACGTCGAGGAGACCCGTCAGGTCATGAAGCGCATGGTGGATTCGGCCAAACAAGTTATCGCCGAGAACGGCGGTGAGCGCATCAACCTGGGCATCTTCTCCATGATCGGTGTTTCTTTCGGCAGGCATCGCAGCGCCACGTCAAGTGGCGGCCACGTGGCCTCGGTGCAGGTGGCCCTGGTGGGCAGCGCCGAGCGAGAACTCTCCTCGGGAGAGTTTGCCGACCAATGGCGCGATGCCCTCGGCACCATCCCGAGCCTGGAGTTGCTGGCCTTCGACTCGAGCACCGGCGGCTCAAGCAAGCCCGTGGACCTGCAACTGACCCACCGGGACATCGGGCAACTCGAGGCCGCCGCCCGTGAATTGGCGGGCGAGCTGGGAAAATTCGAGGGCCTTTTGGATGTGGACGACGGCATCGAATTGGGCAAACCACAGCTCGACTTTCAGCTCTCGGCGGAGGGCAAGGCCGCTGGCCTGAGCACGGCTGACGTCGCCACCCAGGTGCGCGCGGCATTTTATGGCTCCGAAGCCCTTCGTCAACAGCGGGGACGCCATGAAATTCGCGTCATGGTGCGGCTGCCTCGACAAGAACGAGAGACCCTGCACAGCGTGGACGAACTGATGCTCAGGACACCAGGTGGTGGCGAAATCCCCCTGCGCCAGGCCGCCAAAATCAAAACAGGCCACTCCTATACGGCCATCTATCGCACCGACGGCAAGCGCAACCTCAGGGTGCAGGCCGACATTGAGGAAGGCAAGGCCAACGCCCGCGAAGTCATGATGGCGGTTTTCAGCAAGATAAAACCCAAGCTCTTGGCCAAGTATCCCGGCCTGCAGGTGGAATCGGCGGGTCGACAAAAAGACATGAAGGACTTCTATGCCTTCATGTTGGTGGGGCTCCTCGTGGCGCTCATGGGCATGTTCATCTTGATCGCCATCCCCCTGCGCTCCTACGCACAGCCTCTCTTCGTGGTGATGGCGGCCATTCCTTTCGGTTACTCGGGTGCGGTATTGGGCCATCTCTTGATGGGCATGCCCATGTCCATGATCAGCATCATGGGTGTCGTGGCCCTGGCCGGTGTGGTGGTCAACGACTCCTTGGTTTTCGTCTCCGCGGCCAATCGATTCCGAGGCGAGGGTCTGGCCCCAAAGGAGGCCGCCCTTGCGGCCGCGCAACAACGCTTCCGCCCCATCATCCTCACCTCCCTGACCACCTTCGGGGGCCTGGCGCCCATGATCTTCGAGACCTCGGTGCAAGCACGTATCCTGATCCCCATGGCGGTATCCCTGGGTTATGGCATCTTGTTCGCCACCTTTGTCGTGCTCCTCCTTATCCCCAGCCTCTTCGTCATGGTGGAAAACGGAAGACTCAACTTCCGGGCCTTGCTGGCCTGGCTGCGCGGGGACCTGCGGGCCGCCGAAAATCAAAATGGAGCGCAGCCATGAAAGCCTTCACCATCATGATGCTGGCTTTGCTCCTTGGCCTCGGGCCTGCCCGGGCCGGGGACGGCAAGCTTCCAAAAAAAATCACCCTGGCCGAGGCCATGAGCTTGGCCGAACAACGCAACCTGAGCCTTCAGGCGGCCACGGAAGACCTGGCCAAGGCGGAGGCCAGCTACAAGAAGGCCTGGGCCAGCTTGCTGCCCGTCGCCTCCGCGGGTCTTGGCTATACGATCTGGGACCACGCCGCCACCACCCAGATGGCCGACCCTTCCAGTCCTGACGGATTCCGCGACATCACCATCAAAAACCAGCAGGATCTCTCCGGCGATATAAGTGTCAGCGCTCCTTTGATCCAGCCTCAAGCCTGGTGGGGGGTACGCCTGGGTGATCTGGGCCGTGGACAGGCCGAGCTGAGTCTAAAAAACAGCCGGCAAGCCATTCTCCTGGCCGTGGCTCAGACCTTCTATCTGGCCCTGGCCTCCAAGCGCTTGATGGATATCCAAAGCGAACAGATCGACCGCGCCAAACGTCATCTGACGGTGGCCGACCTCCGGCATCGCTCCGGCACGGGCAAACGCCTCGATGTCATTCGAGCCCGCACCGAACTCTTAGACGCCGAAGATCAGGCTCAAGCAGCCAGCACGGCCTACGACAAAGCTCGGGATGCCTTGGGCAGCCTGCTGGGTTCCCGTGACGGAAACACATTGCCCATCCCGGAAGAAGCGCTCCCTTTGGAAGAACCAAGCTGGAACGAAGCGGAATGGGAAAACAAAGCCCTGAGTCAACGAGAGGACCTCTTGCTGAGTCGCTTGGCCGTGCGCATGGCGGACGAACAACTCACCCAGGTTTGGCTCGGCTTCCTGCCCAGCCTGAACGCCAATTGGCAACTGAGCTACCAGTTCACCGAGCCCTCCTCCTTCGGCTCGGTCGACCGCTCTCGCTGGTTCATCGGCCTTTCGCTGAACCTTCCCCTCTATGATCACACCCGCTACGCCGACCTGGATCAAAGTCGCGCAACATTGCGCCAGGCCCGGATTCGCTTGGATGACGCAGAGCGAGAAGCCCTCCTGCAGTTGCGTCAGGCGCAAAGGAGTCATGCACAAACCGTGGCTCAGCGTAAAGTGGCGAAGGAGAAAGTAGCCTTGACGCGCGAGGCCCTGGAACTTGTCGAATCCGCCTATATCAACGGCACGGGCTCAAGCCTGGAAGTGACCGATGCCAGACGCAACTGGCGAACCAGTGAAATCGGACTCGCATCCAAGGTGTTGGAGAATCAACTGAAACTCTTAGAGTGGCTCAGGTTGGCCGGGGAAGACCTTCGACGTCTGACAAAACATTCCCATTAAAACTCACCAATCGTCGGTCGTGTTGTCATGCCAGACATGCCCACCCTGGAATCCGGTGGTGACGGTCATGGTTCCGGTCTTGCGCCAGCCACTCAAAATGTCATCGTCATCGATGTCGGTCCAGGCCGAGCAACGAAACACCTCACCAACAGCCAGGGCGGCCAAAGGCTGATCCGAATCAAATTGATAACATGCGTAGCTGGCCTCGGTGATGACCCACTTCAAGGCGCGCATGACCTCGGCTGTTCCTCCGGTAAGGAAAATAGCCGGGTCGAGAAAGTTGGACTCACCCGTGAGATCGGCGAACCCCCCCATGCCATTGCCATCACCAGCGGGGCACGCGGGTTGGGCCATATTGGGCGGCGCGACGGCAGAGAGGGTCGTGCCGCTGGAATTCCCATGGGGCTTGTCATAGTAGTCGACCGCGCCCTTGTAACAACGATCCAGTTGCTCGTTCACTTCAGTGGCCTTACTCTTGCGAATATAGTCAATGAAGGCTGGAATCGCCACGGCCGCCAAAATGCCGATGATGGCCACCACGACCATGAGTTCAATGAGCGTAAACCCCCTGGCGGAGAGTTTTTGTCTGATTTTCAACATGTCTTTGAAGCCTCCTTCCCTCGCCAGAGTAGTATAACACGAGTGGTCTCGTTTGGTTTGAAAATATCCAAAAAAGATGTGTAATTTCAGACCAATTCTTGTCTTTTTATGGGCTTTGCTCAAAGGCACCGCGATCGATGTCGCCTGCAGCCCGGGGCAGTCCGTCCAAAGAAATCCCGACGGACAAGCTTGAATCCACGCTGGCCGGGTCCACACCGCTGTCGATGGCGGAACAGCCTTCGGCCAGATGACTGTCCGAAGGACTCACAAAAAGTGGATCCGCCGACTGCAGGGTTTCTAAATCGCTAATCAAGTAGGTTCCTTCAGCGTCAGTAAAGCCGTCGGATAGAGGACTAAAACCGCGCATGGTTAATGCTTGGACCTCGAAAGATGTGGGCGGATCCAGGGCGACGATACCCGTGTCACCCGAAGACCTGCGCTGGGCCATGAACAAGGGCACTTCCGTTACTGACTCCAGTACCAGATTGACAAACAAGGTATCGATGACGCTTGCCACCCCAAAAGCGGCCCAGGGTTCCAAAGAACCGCTCCCCGCCAGACGACAGGTCAAGTTGACCACGTGACAGGTGGTCGGCGGCGTCGGATAACTCGCGCTGGAAGTAGGCCCGAACTCAATGCACTGATGGTAGGATCCGTTGATCAAGACGTCCTGGACCAGGACATGGTCGCCCAGATAAAGCGCCTGGTAGAGTCCATTCTGGGCACCCGCGCCCCCAATCTGCAATCGTCGAAGCTCGTGCCAATCCGTTCCACCCATCGTCTTTTCGGCGAAGATGGCGCTGTTGTCACCGGGCTGAGTGGAGTCGAGGAAGATGCTCAGGTTCTCCACGCGAACCCCGCCCTCGATGTTCATTAAGACAATCAGCATGGCATCATGCCTGTCCCAAACATTCAAAAAACTCAGCAAGGGATCTTCAGGCCTGTTGGTCAAAAGGATATCCCAAGGCTGATCGCCCATGCCGATGATGGTCAGAGACATGGGGATGATCGCGAAGCCTGAGTAAGTATACAAGGAGGGATAAATCTCGATGGTGCCACCGGGCCAACTGGCCCAGACAGCCTTTTGTAGCTCGTCGTCTTCACTCTGCAGCACATCGCAGGGCTGGCCGCCGCAGTCGTCCTCACCCAGCCTCACCACGGACTTGCGCGGCCCGGTCTCGTCCGAGCGAATCTGGTAGGCCCCTGGCAGCAGCTCTGAAGCTTCCGCCAGATCCACACCATCCAGACTCACTCCCTCGCCTGGCAGCATGTCGTTTGGGATAGAATCGGCGTCCGCGAGGAAAACAGGATGGATGGGCGTCACCAACTGGGCTTGGGCCTGCAGGTTGTCTGCGATCAGGGTGTTTGTCATCGTGGGATTCAAGCCTGTGGATATGCCTGCGAATCCCTCCAGCAAGTTGCCCTGCATGATGAGCTCTGATGTCGCCGAATCCCCCACGACCAGCTCGGGTTCTGTCCTGGACAAAGACAGCACCACGTTGTTGGAAAAAACCAAGTCCTCGACCCCCGAAATGTTCATGTCACTTTGGATGACCTGAAAAAAGACAAATGTGTTGTGCATGATTTGGCTGCGATGGGCTTGCTCCAGATCCAAATACGTACCCCAGTAACCGGAGAAAAGACAGTTGCGCACGACCGTATCCGGGCCGACCTCCACGGGCGCGGTGGTGCTGTTGGAACCCGTCACCTCCTGGTCCGCGGCCACCATTCGAAGATTCTCGATCAGATGGCCGCCGGTAGGCGCCGTATTGATACCCTCACCCGCACCCGCTCGAATCAACATATCAAAACCGGCCAAGTGTACTCCGTCCCCAGTTAAAACCAACGATTGACCGATCAGCACAACCCGCTCCGGCGGGATACCGGGCGCGGCACCCACAAAACTCTCGCCGGGAATAAAAGCCTCGCTGTCAAAAAATGCTTCGTTGCCGTTGTCGTCGTACAGATAAAACACGGCACCCCCCGCCGGCGCATCCATGGCTGCTTCCTGCAAGCCGAAAGTCCCTGAGTGGGTGCAAGCGGTGGTGAGCGCCCCCGCATCATCGTGGGGGCATCTGGCCTGACTGGGGCCGATGTGAAAAACAGGACAACCGTCCAGGTTGTTCTCGTGAAGACATTCGTCGGAGCCGGCATCGCAACTGTCGATCGTACAAGGAATGCCGTCATCGCAAAGGGGGTCCGGCCCATCGCCGCAACCGTTAACGGGATCACAAATCTCAGCGCCGTTGCAGAAGGTCCCGTCATCGCATTCCAATGGGGTTCCTGTCCCCACACAGCCGCTCGCGCTGTCGCAGGTCTCGGTGCCGTTACAATCGTTGTTGTCGTCGCAGACCAGCGCCGTCCCCTCCTGGCAGCCACTCACGCTGTCGCAGGTCTCGGCACCGTTGCAAACGTCATTGTCGTCGCAGACCAGGGCCGTCCCAGCCTGACAGCCATTCACGCTGTCGCAAGTCTCGGCACCGTTGCAAAGGTCATCGTCATCGCAGACCAGGGCCGTCCCCTCCCGGCAGCCTTCTACGCTGTCGCAGGTCTCGGCACCGTTGCAAGCGTCGCCGTCATCGCAAACCAGGGCCGTCCCAGCCTGGCAGCCTTCCACGCTGTCGCAGGTCTCGACACCGTTGCAAACGTCGTTGTCATCGCATACCAGGGCCGTCCCCTCCTGGCAGCCTGTCACGCTGTCGCAAATCTCGGCACCGTCGCAAGCGTCGTCGTCGGCGCAGAGACCGTGGTTGGGCTCGTGGGTGCAGGCGTCGGCTTCCTCGTCACAGCCGTCATCCGTACAAGAAACGTCGTCAGCACAATTGACTCCGGCATGCGCACAGGTTCCGTTGTCGCAGACTTCCTCTCCGTTGCACCACAGTCCGTCGTCCGCGCAGTCGTCATCCCCCTGACATGCGGCCGCCGTCGGTTCTTGCAGTGAGATGGTCACCTCGTTGGCCGAATCACCCACGTTCACCGGCACACAGCCCACCAACAGGATTCCGCCACTCGCATCCAAAGCAAAAGCAACAAAAAGCTTGGCGCCTTCGCTCAACAGATCCAAGGAACCGCTGGCCTCCTGGCCATCCATGGGAATGGTCAATTCAGCTTCGATGGGAAAACCCTCATCACCGGGCTCGACGCTCAAATCCAGAAACACCCCGCAAGCGGCATCCGCGTCGGGATTCACCACCATCACGCGCACTTCGTGGGTCTGCTCCTTCGAGGCCGCGTCGGGAAAAACGACCTGCACGGAAAAACCGTCAACCGAACAACCGAGCAGAAAGAGGATGCCCAACAAAGGCCATATTCTCTGAGCTTTTTCCATCAGTTCACCTGCACTTCCCAATGGAGGGGATTTTCACTTGCGCCACTTGTGCCTGCAACCACCGCCCCGGCGGTCGCCCCGGCCACCACCACGCCCACCGCGGTCCAAAACCACCAGGTGGCGTACCATTCAGTCTTGTCCCCCTCCTCAATCTTAGCGGGATTAAGCGGATCGGGCTGGGGTACAGGCTCGGGCCTTTTCAGCACCACCGCGACCGC
>JAUVAM010000048.1 GCA_030591745.1 Deltaproteobacteria bacterium | reverse complement strand
TGGATGATCTTTGGACTCGGTTTGTTTTTGGCCTTTGGGGTCCTCGCCTGTTCTGGAGATGGAAACAACACGGAAGGCGAAGACGCCGGTGTCAGTTGCATGCTTTCGGAAGACTGTCTGGGCAGTGCGGCCGGTGGACTTTGCCTGGAGGGTCAGTGCGAACCCTGTACGACGGATGAGCAATGCGCAATCGATCCCCTCTTTGGTCCCGGCGCGACCTGCTCGGGTGGCGAATGCGGCGGGGGCTGTCCCATTGGGCAGGAAGCTTGCGCTTGTTACGATGACCAGACTTGCCGGGCCGGATTGGAATGTGTGGCCGGGCAGTGCACGACTTGCGACCGGGGCAGCGAGGCCTGCGTGTGTTACGGCGATGGAAGTTGTGGCGCGGATCTCCTTTGTCGTGACGGGCTCTGCGTGAGCTGTCCCGGGGGGACCGAGGCTTGTCCTTGTGACGAGGGTGACTGCCTGGATGGCATGATCTGCCTCGAGGGGATTTGCCAGATCGACAATTGCGTTGACGGCGTTTTGGATTGCCCCTGCGATGGGGGACAGTGTGATGAGGGCTTGTACTGTGGTGCCATGGGTCGCTGCTTGGCCTGTTCGGCCGACGTGGCGGACTGTCCCTGTGACGAAGGCCTCTGCGAGGCGGGGCTGGTCTGCGACGGCGCATCCGACCTGTGCCGTGAGGCTGTTTCATGCACGGACCTGGCCTGCGCCGAGCATCAACTTTGCGTTCAGGAAGCGGGAGTGGACGCGGAATGTCTGCCCGATTGCGAGCCGGGATTCGGCTGGAACGAGGCTTTGTCTGCTTGTGAGACCCTGCACGCCAACTGCTCTGATGGTGCGGAACTCAGCGTCCTTTCGGTATGCACGGCTTTGAATATGGCCTGTGTGGAGTCCGAGGATTTCGCCACCTGCGATGCTTGCCTGGAGGGTTATGTGCCGGTGGTCGAGGGGCATGCTCAGGCGGGTTGCCGTCTGCCGTTCCTTTGTCTCGACCTTGAGGCGGATTGCTTGGAGCAAGGTCGGGTCTGCGTGGAAGGAGATGCCTCCAGCGACGCAAGCTGCGGCGAATGCGCCATGGGTTTTGTGGCCGTGGTGACAGGTCAGCCCGAGTTGGGCTGTACGGATGCAGTCTACGTCATGGCCTTCGCCTCGATCGATGGTTTGGGTACCAAAGACGATCCCACGCCGGATTTGCTTCATGCCATCGAATTGGCCGGTAGTCTTGGCCTGAGCGACGTGAACTTGGCCATGGGCACCTACGTGGTGGACGCAACCATCGATCTCGTCGATGGACTTCAACTCCATGGGGGTTTGGAGAGTACGGACTGGACGAACAGCGGGCAGCGAAGCCTGGTGCAGGTCAACTCCTTCAAGGCCTTGCGTTGCCGTGACCTTGTTCAAGCGACCCTGGTGGAGAATGTGGAGCTGCAAGCGCCGGATTCCGGCGAGCTGAGTGGAAGCGTTTATGCCCTGTTTGTTCGAGGCTGCGCCGATCTCACGGTCCGCAATTCCCGCATCGTGGCAGGAGATGCGGGCGATGGGGCCCCGGGTGATGATCTGAGCAATTCTTCGGCCGAGGCGGGAGAAGCAGGCACGCTCGGTGGTTCCGGGGTGGAATTCAGCACGGGCTTCGGCTGCAGCGTGAGTCCGCATCCCATACCTGGTCTCGGGGGGCAATCTACTTGCGACGCCGGTCCGGGGGGTGATGGTGGTTTGGCCGGAGTGGGCGGGACACCTGGTAGTCCAGGCCATTCTGGGTTTCCAGGTCCTCTTACGATAGGTGGTCCGGCAGGGGCGGGTGGGCCTCCCTTCCAAGGCGATTGGAATACGGCCAGCCCGTTCATCGGCAAGCCAGGTGAGGCTGGGGAGGATGGTCTCCCTGGAATGTATGGGACCTGGTCCTTTTCGATCAATGCCTATCAGCCGGGGCAGGGTGGATTGGGCTCGGTCGGCGGGGCCGGCGGGGGCGGAGGCGGCGGAGGCGGAGGCGGAGGCGGGACCACCTCTTGTGATTCAACAGGTGGCGCCGGTGGAGGCGGGGGCGCCGGGGGTTGCGGCGCTGTCGGTGGTGCTGGCGGCGGCGTTGGCGGTGGCGGCAGTTTTGCGGTTTACGTGACGGGATCGCAGCTGTCTCTTATCGATTGCGAGTTGGTGTCCGGTCGGGGTGGCCAGGGCGGGGATGGCGGTTTGGGTCAGATCGGCGGTGCGGGCGGTTCGGGCGGGCGCGTTGCCGGGACGAACAAGGGCAATGTATACGGCGGCTCTTCAGATCAGGATGACGGATCAAATGGGGGTCGCGGGGGCGACGGAGGTGCTGGCGGATCCGGCGGCTTGGGCGGACCCGGCGCCGGGGGTCCCAGCATTTGCATTTTGTCCAACTCCAGCACGACTTTGGACTTACAGAACGTGGACATGCTGCTGGGGCAGGCCGGGTCCGGCGCGACTTCGGGCGATGTGATCGCCCCGGTTGGCTTGGAATCTGAGCAATACACCTATTGATTTTTGATCAAATTTTCGGATGAAGACCAGGAGTGAAACACCATGAAGATCACAATGAATTCCCTGTTGGCCATCAGCTTGTTGTTTGCGACCCTGTGTTTTGGCGCTTGCAGTTCGGACTCAGATCCTTGCGTGCCGGGGGATGAGGCTTGCGAATGCCTGAGCGGCAACGTTTGTCATCCGGGCTTGTACTGCGGGGCGGGCACCTGCCACGCGCCGGCTTGCCAGGTGGGTGAAGCGGGATGTGCCTGCAAGGCGGACTACACCTGTGATGCGGGGGAGGATGGCGTCTGGTTGCAATGCGTGGCCGGGCTTTGCCAGGACCCGGATTGTCTGGATGGGGCATTGGGTTGTGCTTGCCGTCTGGATGGGTCTTGTGGCGCGGGTCTTATCTGCGAGGCGGGTCGTTGCCAAATGTCTGACTGCGAGGTCGGCAGCTTGGATTGCGGCTGTTATCCCGAACGAAGCTGCGCGGTCCACGAGACCGGCGTGCAGTTGTACTGCGATGACGGGCTCTGCGTGAGCACGGGATGTCAGGTAGGCAGCGAGGGCTGTCTTTGTGAGGCCAATTATGGCTGTGATGCGGGCCTGATCTGTCAGCAGGATCGATGCATCGCCTTGGGTTGCGAGCCCGGCCAGGCGGGTTGTACTTGTCTGCCCGGCGGTTTGTGCGATTCGCCTTCGATGGATTGTAACAGCGCGGGTCTATGTGAAGACGAGGCCTGCATTGCGGGCTCTGAGGAATGCACTTGTTTGAACGACGGCACCTGCGACGTGGCCGTGGATGGCAGTGGTCTGATTTGCCTGGGCAGCCGTTGTCAGCGACCCGATTGTCAGGCCGGTGCCTTGGGCTGTGCTTGCGATACTTTTGGGGAATGCGATGGCGGAGGCCGTTGCACCGAAGGCTGGTGTTTGGCGCCAAACTGCATTCCGGGTGAGTCCAATTGCTCTTGCCGGGAGGACGGAGCCTGCAACGGGGGCTTGGCCTGCCTGGGCGGCGAGGTCTGCGTGGACAACCTGGGTCTGGAAGGCGGGGCCTGTTTTGAGAATCGGACCTGTCGCTCAGGCTATCGTTGCCTTGATGGCCTCTGCGTCGCCTGCCTGCCGGGCAGTCTGGCTTGCTCCTGCGATGCCGGCGTTTGTGCAAACGGCCTGGCCTGTCTTGCGGGGTTTTGCGTGGCCGAAGAGTCTTTGGTCCCCACTCCTCCAGCCGATCCCCGTTGCTATACCCCTTGTCGCCAGGGCTATACCCGGGACGGCGTGTACGTACCCTGCGACGCCGAGGGCTTGCTCGAAGGTTGCATCGGCGACAACGTCTGTGTGTGGGGCTCTTGTCTGGCGCCGTACGGCTTGCGGGATGAGTGCCTGGAGGGTGATTGCGAAGCACCGCCCAATTTGCCGGGTTGTGCCTCCAAGTCGGATTGTCCGGATCACCAAAAATGCATTCAGGGCCATTGCTATTCGGACTGCGACTCCGATTCGGATTGCGACTCGGGTATGGTCTGCGAGCGTCATGTTTGCAGTGTTCCATGCACAAGCGATGGCGCGGCCTGCCCCGATGGGCAGTTCTGCGAGTTGGATACCTCGGGCCTGGCCGGCACCTGCCAGACGCTCGGCCCCCCAAGCGAGAATCCGTCGGGTGTGGTGGAGGGCGGTTTTTCGCTTAGCACCTCGTCCCTGACTCTGTCGGCGGTGCGCACCGAACGCTCTTTCTGGGTCTTCAACGACAGCCCGATATCCCGGGTTTTTTATCTGCGCAAGCTCAACCACGTGCTCTATGGCGACGACCATGAGGTGCTTGGCCAGGTGGATGGCGCGGGGACCGAATGCGATTGGTCTCAGCCGGATCCTTCCGTTTGCGCCTTGCCCTGGCTGGATCTCTCCGAGGCGACCGGCGGCAGCACGACCGGTGAAGAGCTGGAGTTCATCGTCAATGGCGGTTGCCCGGCCCCCATCGCTTGTTATCCGGGCGTGCCTTGCCCCACCGACATGCAATGCGGTCCCGATTCATTGTGCCTTTGCGATGGCGGCTCTTGCGAGGATCATAGCTTCTGTACACTTTCTTTGGAGGTGGGGCAGGCGGGCGACCGGCCGGCCGAGGCCAGTGCCTACAATGGCGTGTTGGAAGTGAGCTGCGATGGATTGGGTTCCAAGCGCATCACCCTGGACTATCGAGAGACCAGCGCTGGTCAGTGGAACGGCTTGATGTACTCTTTCGCCGGCTTCGGTGCCGAGAACTTAGACGGCTGGCTCGACAGCCCTCGCGACAACGACAGCTTGCTCTACCAGGTCAACAACGCTTTCATCAAGCGCTGGGTCATGTTCCGGCGTGGGGTCAACGGCATTACCCTGTCCGAGTTTGAAGCCCTCCTGACGGCCACCGTGGATGAAACCTGGCGCTGGCCCTCGGTCAAGGAGGCTTGCCTTGCCAATTACGGCACCGAGTACTGTTACTTGACCGAGGCCGGACCGGTGGAATACACCAACGAGCCCACGGTCAATCCCATCCCAACGGGCGTTGTGGAATTGCCCTTCGTGATGAACTTGAAGCCCATGGCGAACGACCCCTTGTCCATGGAGGGCAAGGTGGTCAGCAACCAGACCTTGCAGATGGCCGGCGATCCGGCCGTGCGTTTGACCTTTGCGGACGCCCCGGGGGCCTGTTCGGACGACTCCTGGCCCGATGCCTGTCTGAGTTTCGTGGTGGACATGGGTTCACCGAACCTGGACCCTTTGGTGGCACCGCGAGGCATGGATGTGCGCGTGGGTGGCCGCTATGTCACCGACGAATCGGATACCACCTGCACGGCTTTTGGAGACACCTATGAACAAGTGGCCGTGCCATGGTTGCTGCCGGGTTTCGTGCCGCCTGGTTATGAATACGGCGATGAAGCTGGCCGATTGATGGCCCCGGACGTTTATTACGAATGTCGTGACGGCCTGCTGCCTTACTATTCCGAGTTGCCGACTGAACTGGAAGAGCAAAAACCCTACAATCTGAGCTTGGCCTCGGCCAACCCCATTCCGGATGGCATGGCACGCAATCGTCGAGTGGAATTGATCGATGGCTTTATGGTCAACGGCGAGCGCATGTATTTGTTGGTGCGCGAGACTTTTACCTTGCGCCTGGGTCCCAGTTTGAGCAAGCAGTTCTCCGGCTATGGCCTGATGGTGCTGCGCAGAAATCGCTCCACCATCGATCCGCAGACCGGCTTTGCCGGCGCCGACTATTCGGCCTTGATTCGAGTGGAGCCGAATGTCGATTTGCTGTCTCCGACCTGTAGCCCCAACATCTTAAACCAGATCCCCGGCGTGACGGATTTGGATAACTCAAGCGCCGGCGATGTCGTCATGACCATTCTCCAGGGCGTGGCGCCTTCGGGCAATGCCGTGATCATCTATCCCCGGAGCGAGGACAGAAATGGCGATGGCGATTTGGACCCGGGGGAGGACCTTGACGGCGATGGGCTGATTACCATATACAACGCGCAGGGTTATCGACCCCACTATTTCTGTGAGGATACGGGGCTCATCGACGGGGGCCAATACGACGACGGCACGGACCCCGGCACCGTGGTCCCCAGTCATGACCTCTGTGCGACCGCGAACAACGGTCTCTGTGAAGACGGGGGGGCCGGCGCGTTTTCGGATTCCTGTTCTTTCGGCATGGACTTCAGCGATTGCGGTACCCGATATATCGGTGATGCGCGGGTGGCCTGTCCCGTGGGCAGCCGGGTGGTCTATTTCTTAACGCCTTTCGGTGCCCACGATTCGCAAGCCGAGGTGGCGAATTTGCCCTGTCAGAGCAACGACACGGTGAGTTGCTGGGACACCATCAAGCAATGGGAGGCCAATAATTCTGCCATTTTGGATACGGTCTGGCGTTGTCATGATCCCAACGCCACCAATTGTTCCGGCAATCGCCTGAACCTGCGGGAAGGCAAGGTCTTCTATTTGCCCGGCGACGACGATGCCGTGGTCTTCAGGCCTCTGCTCAGCGAGGTGGACGATGCCTTCCGCTACAAGACGCGATTCGTGGGTCGTTCGGGCGGTACCTTGGGTTTTGCCCCCAACCTTTGCGAGCCCGATTCGGATGCGGTGCCTTACTGCTACGATCCCGTGGGCATGGAGTTGGTGACCCAACGCATCGATTGCCTGATGGACGTGCACGCCAACCATTTTCAGGCCTTGGACCCGGACGAGCAAACGCATCTCTTGGATTTTCTGGCCACCAATTTCGCCTATGATCCGAGCTCGGGTCGGGAGGGCTTCGAGCGATTGTCCGCCGAGTTGATGATCATGATGGGGGATGAAAATCTGACCCAGGCTTTTGCTTCCCGTTTCGATCTGGCCGGCTCCAATTTGACCAGCTTCGACGGCTCGGTCTTTGAGCCCGGCGGCATCAATCTCTCCGGCGGCGCGGGTCACGAGATGCATGTTTTGTACCTGGCCACTCAGTACTATCAAGTGGTGCTCGATCGCTTCTATTCCTTGAGCCCGGCCGTCTGGCAGGCCCTCGAAGGAGCCAACAACTTCGTGACCCAGGAGACGGTCACCGCCTATTTGGTCAAGGTGGCCCGCGCTTCCACTCAGAAATCCCGCGCCTGGAGTGAGGTGGCCAAGCGCTACCAGAGCTTCGACAGGGCGGATCTGGCCTGGAAGGTGCTCGAACGCGCCTACACCTCTACCTACCTGGAGTCGGTGCTCATCGCCCGCATGATGACGCAGATCATGGATCGATTGGCGCCCGATGAGGTGCCGCAGGTCGTGATTACCCTGGGAGACGTGCAGCGTCGTTACCGGGTTGCCTTGAGCGAGATGCGCAAAGTCTACAGCCAGATCACCGACGACATCACGGTCTTCGGTTTTCCGCCTGACTATGTGCCTTTCCCGACCTTGGACAATCGCTTGATCGACAACGCCTTCACGGTGCTTTACGCCTCGGCCATGGAGAAAGTGGAGTTCGCGGCGGGTCGGGAAGCGGTGGCCTTGGCGGACAACCGGGAGTTTGAGACCGACGCGGAGGCCTTCCAGCGTGAACTGGCCACCTTGCGCACCAGCTATCTGACCAAGTTGGGGAATGTCTGCGGTACCTTCGTGGGCAGCGACGGCGGCATTTATCCGGCCATCCCCGATTACGCCTATCTGAGCGAGCGGGCCAAGATGTTCGGCAATCCCTGCGGATTGATGGGCAACGGCGATCTCTATGAAACCATGACCGGCGTGGAGTTGGCTCGCATCAACCTGGACGGCGTGATTCGCTCCCAGGAAGCAGCCGTCTCGCACATCGAAAATGAATTGCAACGAGTGACCGCTGTTTGCGGCGTCATTCAGGACACGGTGGACTTCGAGTATCGTCAGGCGGGCAAGCTGATCGCCTTGCGTACGGTCATTCGGACCACCGAACATGCCATGGCTCAGGCCCGCACCATCTGGGAGGCCACGCGAGATACGCTGATCACGGCCGTTTGCACCGTGGGGACTTCGACGGACTGCCCGATGGCGGTATCCGTGGCCGCGAGCCTCGGTGGCGCGGCGGCTATTTTTCTGACGGGCGAGAGTCTGGCGCGGGCGGCCATCGTGGCCATGGAGGGGGGCGTGGACGCCATTGAGCGCGAGACGGCCCGTTTCGTGGGCTTGCAGCAATGCGCCATGGAGGAAGTGGAGAGCCGCGCGCGGGTCATGGACATGGTCATCGACATGGAGCTTTTGAATGTGGACCTCTTGCGGGCCCAGTACGAGCTGCAGTTGTCCCTGTCCAAGGTGGACCGGGAGCGCAACAACGCAACAGCTCTCTTGGGTGAGTGGAAAGAGTCGGAGCAGCTTTTGATTAACGTGGAAACGGCGCGCAACGATCCCAACGTGCGCATTTATCGCAACGACGCGATCATCAATGCGGACATCTCCTTCAATGACGCCTTGGCGGAGGTCTATCGGGCCACCAAGGTCTTTGAGTACTACACCTCGACCAGCTATGGGGATCGCGAGCAGTTGTTCCTCGTGCGCATGGTGCGGGCCGGTGACTTCAATCTGGAGAACTACCTGATCCAACTCGGGAATGCTTTTTCTTCCTTCGGCGAAGATTACGGCAACCCGGATACGCGGGTGGCGGTGCTTTCCTTGCGGGATGATATTTTGGCCATCCCACGATTGGATGCGGCGGAACAGCCTTTCACCGAAGGAGAGCGTCTGACCCAATTCCGGCAGAAGCTCACGGACAACTCCTTGCTGGATGAAAACGGCTACCTGGTCACGCCGTTTTCGACGTCCTTCCAGCGTCTGAGTCCCTTAACCCGCAACCACAAGATTCTGTATATTGAAGCAGAACTGGTGGGCGCGGGCGTGGGCGACTCGGTGGCGCGAATCTACCTGAGGCAACAAGGTACCAGCACCATTCGCACCGTCGCGGATGAAAAGACCTTCTTCCAGTTCCCGCAAAGAACCGCGGTCGTCAACACCTTCTTCAACGGTCAAAGGCAGTTCGAGTCCCTGGTGTACAAGAACTACCGTCTGCGGGACCGCCCCTTTGTGAACTCTTCATGGGAGATGGTCTTCAATCAAAAAGACGAGTACGAAAACAAAGACGTAGATCTCTCCAGCATCGACGACGTGCGTCTTTACGTCTACTACACCGACTTCACTGAGATGTGAGCTATGATGAGGGGGCTCAGCCTGCCTGGATCACCAACTCGCGAGGAATCGACATGAAACGTCTGTCTCTCTCTTTGTTTCTGGCCCTGGCCTTTGCCTTCGCTTTGGCCGCGTGCGGTGGCGACACCAATGACTCTGACGTGGATGCCGGGGAAGACGCCGGACAGGACGCCGGACAGGACGCCGGGCAAGATGCCGGGGAGGACGCAGGGGAGGACGCTGGTGAAGACGCTGGTGAAGACGCCGGTGAAGATGCTGGTGAAGATGCTGGTGAAGACGCTGGTGAAGATGCTGGTGAAGATGCTGGTGAAGATGCTGGTGAAGACGCTGGTGAAGATGCTGGTGAAGATGCCGGAGCCGACGCCGGGCTCGAAATGCCCGTACCCGAGCTGTCCACCCTGACGCCGGAGCAGCGCTGTATCGCCCAGGCGGACCAGCTTCTCACCATCACCGGGCAGAATTTCTTGCAACTTCAAGACGGCAGCCGGCCCACCGTCCAGTTGGGCACCTGGAGCGCCGTGGCCGACACCGCCACGGACTGTAGCCTCGTGAGCGCGCCGGTAGCCGGCGAGCTCTGCACCGGGCTCACCGTCACACTGCCCGCGGATCAACTCGCCGCCGGGGCTTACGAGCTCACCGTGCTCAACCCGCCGCCGGCCGACGAGACGCCCTCGGGGGCCTTGTCCTTCCGGGTCTATCCCGCCCCGACGCTTGGCTCCATCAGCGAAGCCCTCGCCTGCGCCGACGCCGATACCACGCTGACCCTCTCGGGGGACCACTTCTACGCGGTGGACGGCACATTGCCCACCGTGCTCCTGGGCTCCTTTGCTGGCGTCGCGACCGCGGGGATCTGCACCCCCGTGGCCGAGGCAGTGGGGATCGACCGCTGCACCACGTTGAGCATCCCTTTGAGCGCAGGCGATCTCAGCGCGGGCCTCCACGCCGTCTCGGTGAGCAACCCCGCGCCCCTGGGCTGCTCTTCGGTCGAGGACGTCGCACTCGAGCTCATCAGCCCGCCCAGCATCTCCGCCCTGACACCGCCGGCAACCTGCGATCTCTCGCAGCCTCTGTCCTTGGCCGTGACCGGAGCAGGCTTTCTGGACCTGGGCGACGGCGCGATTCCCTCGGTGGAATTGAATGGGATCCCCTTGTCACCGGTTACCCTCCAGGACTGCGGCACCCCGCTGGAGGGCAGCGTGCCCGGCGTCCTGTGCGACAGCCTGGAGCTGAGCATCCCTGCTAACTTCGCGGCCTCGCCGGGAGACGCCTCGATGACGCTGACGAACCCGGCCCCCGCTGCCTGTTCCGTGACCCATGTGTTCAGTTTCCTGGCGCCGCCCCGCATCGACAGCATCGATCCCCCACAGACCTGCCCGGATAATAGCTCGGGCTTCGTCCTTGAGGTCAACGGAGCCGACTTCCATGCGGGCAGCCTGGTCGATGTGGACGGCACGGCCCTGCCCACGGATTTTCACGATGCCACGCGCCTGACGGCGACCGTCGCGGCGGGTCTGTTGAGTGTGGGGTCGCACGACGTGACCGTGCGCAGCAGCGGTCCGGCCTGTTCGCATACCTCGGCAGCGGCGCTGGAGATCTTGCCCACCCCAGGCCTTCTGGGGGTGGATCCGCCCGTCCTGCCCGGCATGATCCCCGTGCAGGCCACGCTCTTCGTCGACGGCATGGACGCGGGCCTCACCGCCCTGAGTATTCAACACACGGCCACCGGC
>JAUVAM010000613.1 GCA_030591745.1 Deltaproteobacteria bacterium | reverse complement strand
ACGTCAAGGGCGATCCCCTGGAATGGCCCAAGAGCGACGAAGTCCTGGCTGCTGATGCCTATGGCCAAGTGGTTGGACAACTGGCCGGCCGCCTGGGTCAGATGTGCAAGGACTGGCGAGGGCAGATACTGGAAAGGGCCGAGCAGGCTTCATCGGCAGCCAAGGTCGAAGCGGTAGAAGACTACGTCTTGTTCTTGTTTTTGGGTGCGGAACCCGCACCACAAAGTCTGGTGGATTTTCTCAAAAAAGAACGGGGCTTCGGCGATGTTGAGGCCATCCGCAGCGGTAAGCTTTCCCCCCAGAAGAAGGCGTCAGGGGGACTCAGTATCTGAATTACTATTTGGGTCGGTATTTGGGTTTTTAATCTTCCTTGCCCGTTTCTTTTTCTTTTTCCGTCTCGAGTTCCAGGTCTTTTTCTTCTGCTGTTTCTTTCCCCGCCGGGTTCAGTATTTCCTTCAGGTCTTTGTAGGCGCCGAAGCGCACGACCTTTTTGCGCGGAATGCGGATTTTCTCACCCGTCTGGGGGTTGCGGCCATCGCGGGCCTTGCGTGTTTTGACCCTGAGCACGCCGAGGCCGGGCAGGACAAATTGACCGTCGGAGGCCAGTTTCTTTTTGGCCAGCTCAATCAGGCCTTCGTAGAATCGATTCACGTTGGCTTTGTTGATGCCGCTTGCTCGCATGATGCCACTGATCATTTCGTCCCGATTCATGATTCTTTTCCTCCTCGATTATATTCCCAGCGTGCGCTGGTCACTCTTTCGTCGATCCTCTGCTATCCATGAACGTTGTTTCTCATCCAGTGGGGCTGGATAGAGGCCGTCAAAGCAGGCCGCGCAGGCCGGTCCGTCGAAGGCCGCCCGCAAGCCATCCAATGGTAAGTAAGTCAATGAGTCAAGGCCCAGCCTGGATGCGAAAGCCTGTTCGATTTGTTGAAGGGCATCAGGATCCGTTGCCGCGAGTCCCTCGGGCAGGAAACGAGGCGCAGCCAGCTCTTCTTTTGTGGAGATGTCGATACCGTAGTAGCAGGGGTGAAGCACGGGGGGCGAGTATATGGCCAAGTGCACCTGGGTGGGGCCCTGGGCCCGGATGATTTCGATGGTGTGTTTCAAGGTGGCACCCCGCACGATGCTGTCATCGACCACCAGAACCCGTCGGCCTGCAAATTCGCTGCGAATGGGGTTGAGTTTGAGCTTCAGGGCATCGGCCCGCTGATCCGCTTTGGGCATGATGAAGGTGCGGCCCGTGTAGCGGTTCTTGATGAAGCCTTCCCGGTTGGGCAAATGCAGTCTTTCGGCCACGGCGGCCGCGGCTGGTCGAGAAGTGTCCGGGATGGGGATGACCACGTCGGCTTCCAGTCCCTTGGCGCGCCAGGCATCGGCCAGGGCTCGGCCCATGGCCAGTCGCTTGCTGTATACGCTGGCGCCGTTCATGTGTGAATCGGGCCTGGCGAAATAGATGTATTCGAAGATGCAAGGGCTTGGGGAAGCCGTCTTGAGCTGATGGCGGATGGGCTCGCTGCCTGCTCGAAAGACCATCAGCTCTCCAGGCGCTACGTCCCCACAGCGCTTAACGTTCAGCACATCCATGGCCACCGACTCGCTGGCCACCATCCATCCCTGTTTGTCCGGCAGTTGACCCCAGACCGCCGGGCGGATGCCCTGGGGATCCCGGAGGGCCAGAAGGGTTTCTTGCCCATCCAGCACCAGGGCGACCACCAAGCTGTATGCACCCTGGATGTGCTCCATGGTGGTCTTCATGGCCTCGACCGCGTCTTCAAGTCGATGGTCTCGTCGTCGTCGTTTCATGAGCTCCAGGGAGAAGATGCAAAGCACCGGCTCCACATCGCAGGAGCTCATCAAATGCACCGAATTTTCGGCCAGCTCGTCGTGCATCTCTCGCAGGTTGGTCAGGTTGCCGTTGTGGGCCATGAGCACGCCAGGTTGCCTAAAGAAAAAAGGCTGGGCGTCGCGCAGCACACCTGCTCCCACAGTGGGATAGCGTACGTGGCCGATGCAGATGCTTCCCGGGGTTTGCTCGATTTCGGCTTCGCCGAAACCCTGATGCACAAGACCCGCGCGTTTGACGAGTGGGAACTGTCCACGATCAATGGTGCCCAGTCCAGCGCTGTCTTGGCCTCGATGCTGCAAGGCTTGCAGACTGAGCACCACGTCTCGGCTGCAGTTTTTTCCGTCCACGATGCCCACGAAGCCGCACATGCGGGAAGCCTAGCCGCCCGGGGGGCATATAGTCAACTGGTGAAGAAGATCCCGAATTCGGTTTGTGTTACGTTGCTCCTTGTTGCGGAGGCCTTTGTCGACAGGAGGAAAAGATGAATAAACAAGCAGGAAAGTGTTGTTTTTTCGTGCTGGCTGGTTTGTTGATTGCTTGCTTTGGTTTGCTCCCTTCGGTGGTTCAGGCGGGGGAGGGCATGTGGACCTTTGACAATCCTCCGAGCCAGTTGCTCAAGGAACAATTTGGATTTGCGCCGGGGCAGGCTTGGCTGGATCATTTGCGCTTGGCGTCGGTTCGCTTCATGAATGGAGGATCCGGTTCTTTTGTCAGCCCTCATGGCTTGGTCGTTACCAATCACCATGTGGCGGTGGGCCAGCTACAGAAGATGTCTTCGGAAAAAAGGGACTACGTCAAGGATGGTTTTTACGCGGCCGAGCTCAAGGACGAGATTCCTTGTGTTGCCCTGGAGCTCAATGTCCTTGTGGCCATGGAGGACGTGACCCGGCAAGTGATGGCCGGTGTGGACAAGGGCATGGATCGGGTCAAGGCGGTTGATGCGCGCAAGGCCGCTCGGGCTCGCATTGAAAAAGAGGCCAAGGAAAAAACAGGTTTGGTATGCGAGGTGGTCAGCCTGTATCACGGTGGTGAATATTGGCTTT
>JAUVAM010000560.1 GCA_030591745.1 Deltaproteobacteria bacterium | reverse complement strand
CCAAGAATCAGGAGTTTTCGTTGCATGTACAGCTCCTTCCGGTTTTTGTTCCACATATCACCGCTTCCCGGGGCCGTCAAACCAGGAGGGCGAAGCAGGCTTCCCCTGTGATGGATTGTTTGACAGTTTGCCTGGGCCTTGGATACTCTGTTGAACGACAAAGGAAAAACGCTGCTGTGCTGATCACGCGCTGTGGCTTCGGAGTTGGTATGCACATATCTCTAAAGGTCTTCAGATAGGTCCCGTCCCAAAGTGCTAGATAGGTGAATGATGGCTGCGGATGAACAAAACAAGTTGGCACAACGCATCACTGAGCTGGAAAAGATTCTTGGCGAAGAGCGCGAGGAGCACGCTTGGGATCTGAAGGCGGCTCAAGAGACGGCTAAGGCCAATCAGCGCAAGTTGGAAGAAGAGAAAGCCCGTCTGAATCTGGAGATGACCAAGCTCAAGCGCCGCGGACCCGCGCCGGCCAAAGATGTGGAACGTCTGACCCAAAGGGCTCTTTTGGCTGAACGCAATGCCGCAGAGCTGAAGCAGCAGTTGGCGGGCAACCAAACAGTGGATTCGCCACCCGTCAAGGACTCCGGCTTGATGAGCCAGCGGGCCGATGACGCACAGCGCAAGATCGACAAGCTGGGTCGGGAAACCACGGAGCTTGGTCGCAAGTTGGAAGAGAAAGAACGTGCTTTGCTTCGGGCCGAGGAGAGAGCCAAGGAGGGGCGTGACGCTCGTTTGGAGGTTGAGAAGATCAAGCGCGAATTGGTCGATACAAAGACTCGCAATGATCTGGCTCAAAGCAAGGCTCGCAACGAGTTGGCTGCGTCCAAGGCACGCTGCGAGGAGGCCGAAAAAACGGCTCGCAACGAGCAGGCCGAATCAAAGGCCCGCAACGAGCAGGCTGAATCACAGGCCCGCGACGGGCAGGCCGCGGTGGCGGCTTCCGCCGAGCGTGACGAGGAGAGCGCCGCCGAGTTGGAGATGCAGCGCAAGCGGTTGGAAAAACAGCAGAAAGATCTGTCGGAACTGCAGGAAGAGTTGGCTCGGACCAAGATGGTTTCGGGGCAGATGCTGGAGCACCGTGAGCGGGAGTCCGAGCGACTCAAGGCGGATCAGGAGACTTCTACAGAAGAGCTCGGCAAGTTGAAAACTGAACAAGACGCAGCCAAGGACGAGATCCGTGTCTTGACCAAAAAACTGCTCCAGGTCGAGAAGGAGCGGGACAATCTGCAAGAAGAGGTGCTCTACGTCCACGATCGGGTGCCGACGGCGGTAGGCAGGGCCGGGCCGCATCCAGTTCTGGTGCCGCCCCCTGTCGAGGATCCGCCAACCGGCATGGAGCCGGATGGGGTCGCGAAGGCGGAGGCCGACGACGAATTGATGGATTCGGACCCCTTCGATGAGCCGACACATGCGGATAAGGATCCCCGTGGCTTTAAGGACTCTGCTCCACCGGTTCTGCCTCCTGGTGAGGTGACGGGCCCGGGTGGTGACTCCTTTCTTCCGTCGGATCCGAGGGGTGCGCAGGCAAGTCGGGCCAAGCCGGGTTTTAGCAAGGGCAGCACCCTGCTGGGCACGGGCGTGGACCAGGCATCGGATGCTTTCGATCTGGCCCTGGGTCCTGCGGTTCAGCCCGTGGTCGCCGCAGAGAAGCCGGCACCGGCTGAAGAACTAGAAGAACTGGAGGAACTGGAGGAACTGAAAGAACTAGAGGAACTGAAGGAACTGAAAGAGTTGGAGCCGGTAGATCTCGTCAAGGAGGAAGCCTCGGAGCATGCTGTTGTGGATCCCCTTGCAACTCCCGCCTGGTACGAGGGATCGGATTCGGGGGCGCGGGTGAGCATGCCGCCGGAAGGAACCGCCGTCAATGACATGGATGCAGCGGCTGATGAGGTGGCCCTTGGGGAGCCCATGGCCGAGCCCATCCCGGTGGAGTTCACCGAGCGCATCAATCGCAAGCCGAAGGGACTGCTGGCCTACAAACCCTGGCTCATCGCTGCCGGGGTGCTGTTGGGCGGTTTGCTCATCGTTTTGGGCGCATGGCATTTCTTCCCCATCTGGTTTGGTTTGGGTGACGCGGTGGTGGGCGAGACCGATGCGGGGCACGATGTTGCTCCGGCGGTCCTTGTGGCCGATGCCCAGGGCCCGAATGATGAGGTGGATGCGGAACCGGCCGCGGACGGGGGCATTGAGGCCGGTGAGGACGGGGGCGAAGTCGAGGGTGACGCTGACGAGCCAGGTGTCGACCTGTCCTTGCTAAAGAAACCTTACAAGCCAAGCGCCAAGGTGCGCCGTGCCATTAAGTCCGCTCGCAAGCTTATCAGGCGAAAACGTTACGGTCAGGCCAAGGCATCGTTGGCCCCTCTGTTGGAGGCCAACCCCCAGGATGCCACGCTGCACTTTCTTTATGGGCAAACCCTGTATCTGACGGCCAAGCGAATCAAAGGCGAAAAGCGCAAAGATCAATTGCGTCAGGCCATCGAAGAATTCAAGCAGGCTCTTTTGATTAAGCCCGAAATGGCTAATGCTTACTACGAAATGGGTGGGCTCTTCATCGGCCTGGGTGACAAGGAAGCGGCCAAAGAAGCTCTGAGTTCCTTTCTGGAACTTCGCCCCAAGGGCCGCAAGGCCAAGGGCGTTCGAAAAGTACTCAAGAAACTTTGACCCGGGTTTTTGTCATGGGTCGCGTCTTGCCTCTGCGTTTCTACCGGCCCGCCGCCGACGAAGTGGCACCCGCGCTTTTGGGGGCCATCCTTCAAGTAAGACATGCCGAGACCTGGCTTGCCGGCCGCATCGTCGAAGTCGAGGCCTACCTGCGCCATGACGCCGCCTGCCACGCCAGCCGCGGCATGACCAAACGCAACGCCTCCATGTTCGGCCCACCCGGCATGGCCTACGTCTATCAAATTCATCGCAGCTACTGCCTGAACATGGTCTGCGCCCACAAAAGCATCGGCGAAGCCGTGCTCATTCGGGCCATAGAGCCCCTGCGAGGCCAGGACACCATGCAAGCACGTCGCCAAGGCGCCAAGGGCCGCAATCTGACCGGCGGGCCAGGCAGGCTCTGTCAGGCCTTAGGGATAGATTTGGACTTCGACGCCGAGGATCTGCGCGGCCCCCGCATCCGCGTCATGTCAGGCCCCAGCCCCGCCCGCATCCAGGCCACCCCCCGCATCGGCATCTCCCAAAACACCGAGGCCCTCCTGCGCTTTGTCGACGCCGACAGTCGCTACTTATCCCGTTGATGAGGCGGGACCTGAAAGCACGGCTCTGACTCGGGTCGCGCAGGCTTTCGGGCTTTCTTCGTCGAATCGGGCGACCAGGGGTTTGAAGATGGGGAGGAAAGTGTCTTCGTAAAGAGACCATAGTTCGGCGCGTCGAGAAGGTGTCGGATGGACCTCCGCAAAGGGACCGAAGTCGAAATAGAGTTCGGCGAGAAAGCTGAGATCCGCATCCCAGCCGGCCCATTCTCCGGCCACGGACCAGGT
>JAUVAM010000326.1 GCA_030591745.1 Deltaproteobacteria bacterium | reverse complement strand
TGCCATGGCCTCCGGTGCCTACTTTTCTGCAGGAGCGCCCTGGAGCCTGATGCTGCTTTGGCCCTTGGCAACCGGCCAGGATGCACTCTTGGTCGCCGTCTGGCTTCTGTTTCAAACAGCGATCTGGTCATGGCCCATGATCGACAGGCATCGCTTCGCTCGCTGGAGCGCGCTTGCCTTCATCATGTCCACGTATTTTCTGATGGCCAATTACATCCTGGCCAACATCCATCTTTTCTTGCTGCTCGGCACGCCACTGAATGCAAGGCAGCTTGCCTTCACGGGCGAGACCGGCGGCATGTTCAGTTCACTCCAATGGGACTTTCCCTGGCTTGCTCTGTCCCTGGTTGCGGTTCACTTGGTTGCTTTCCCCTTGGCCTGTTGGAAATGGGGCCGCCGAATTCGTCAGAAAAACAGGATCTTCCAGGTCGTATTTCTGCTCGTCGCCTGGTGGGGTGTCTCCCAATTCGCCATCTGGGCTTCAGGGCTTTCTGCTCAATTGAACAACATCCGTAAAAACGCGGTGGTTGAACTGGTCTCGTCAAGCCTAAGTATTGTGCTGGAATCGCCCCAACTTGTACAAACAGAGTTCGACAAAAAACGACCCACGTTTTTCGACGCCAGCAGTCCCTTCACCGCCACGGATTCGGATGCCAATTCCTGCGGGGAAGTCCAAAATGACCAGAAAGGCCGCTACAACATCATTATTTGGTTCATGGAATCCTGGACTGCCCAGGACTTGCAGGTTTATGGCGGCTCTGTCCCCAATACGCCCAACCTGAGTCGAATGGCCCAAGAGGGCATGCGATTCGACAGGTACCATGCGGCAAGCCCAGTCAGCATCAAGTCCATCTTCAATGCATTTTGCTCCATGTACCCTTATCCAGAGTTTGAATTCATCACTAGCATCAACCCGCGAATTGACTGCCATTCTTTGACCGAGGTCTTGGCCGAAGAAGGATATCGCGGAGCGCTATTCCACGGCGGTCACTTCGATTTCACCAACAAGTTGGCATTTTTTGACGAACGAGGCTTCGAATTGCTGATGGATTCAACAGCCTTTCACGACTCAAAAGACTACTTCACATTTGGTTGGGGCGTTGAGGACAAAGCCTTGGTTGACAAGGCAGTAGAATGGCTGGACACCAAAACCCCAAAACCTTTCTTCATCGTTTTCATCCCAATCATTCCACACTATCCCTACATTCTGCCGGATGGAGCCAAGCCAAAGTTCTCAACCAAAAGCCTGAAAAGCCGCTACCACAATGGCCTCTACTACGAAGATGAGCTGGTGGGCAATCTACAGAAGGCACTGGAAGACAGAGGGCTTGCGGAAAACACCATCACGGTGGTTGTCGGCGATCACGGGCAAGCCTTCCAGCAGCATCCCCACAACCGTCTGCACGCAAACTACCTCTACCAGGAAAACACCTGGATACCTTTGGTGATCCATAATAAAAAACTCTTCCCAAAAGAAGAGACTTGCGGGCGAGTTGGATCCCATGTCGATCTCGCTCCCACCCTTCTCGATCTGCTCAATATTGACATTCCGGAGAGATACCAAGGCAGAAGCCTTGTATCAGACAGTAATTACCAAATGGCACTCATGAGCACCATGTACATGGACCATCTCCTCGGCTTACGGGATGCCGACCTGAAATACATGTACAACCTCACCACAGGGACAGAGGAAGTTTACGATCTGGCTAAGGACCCTCAGGAAAAAACCAACATCGCGGCAGATCTCCCCGATCGCACAGAGAAATATCGTGAAATCCTCGTCCGCTGGCGCGCCTTCCAACACGATCTCGTTCGTAACTACGAGTCCATCACGGGACATCGCAAGGTGGATCGTTATTCGCGCATGCAGGAGATGCTTGAAAAGGCCGAGGTCTGGCTCGAAGACAGCAATCACAAAAGAGCATGCGATCGCTGGGAAGAAAAAAAGCTGGGCCGTTTCTGGGGAATCCACGCCAAACTGTGCCGAGACGCCGAGTCATGGATGTATGTCGGCGTCCAACACATGCTCGTCGGAGATCACTGGACGACAGCCTACAGACTCCACCCCCCGGAAAAAGGCAAACTGGTAATAAAGTTGCCCCTCTTAGAGGGAGCATCCCGAGCCAAAGGCCGAGCCGCCATCTGGGACCGCTCAGTTGGGGACGGAGGCGCGCCGGTACAATTCAAATTCAGCCTAAACGGCGTCGATTGGATTGAGCGACCCCTGCAAAACAAAAAGGGCTTTCAGAACTGGTCAGTCGAGCTCATGGATGATCACAGCAAAACATTATGGATTGAACTAAGCACCACCAAATGGAACAATCGCGTCTGCTGCTTCACCCTCGATCAACCCTCGCTCGACAACTAAGCAGCCACAAACAGAACCAGTGACCGGAATCCGGTCACCCTACCTACTCTGTCCCCCATTTCAATTGTGGCTCAAAAACGCATTTTCCGGCACTTACAGACCAAGACCCACAATGGACCGCTTCTTGCTTTTAGAAGCAACATGGCTCGTCCATCCAGACAAAACGTTCTTGGTAACGGCCCCGCCGTCGTTCACGTTAACGCCAGATGTCATAATGGGGAATTCTTGCTGGCCGATGAGATTGTCAAAACCACGCTCTACCTGCTGTTGTTCTTTTACAAAACCGTCTACAAAGTCCTCATCTACGAGTACTGTTTCATGGACAACCACATCCACATCATCATCGAAGTCGCAAAGGTGGAAGACCTGTCACGATTCATGCAACAGGTGTTCAGCCAACTGGCTCGCTTTATCAACAAACGCATGCAGCGCACGGGTGAGGTTTTTCAAGACCGCGCCAAGACACCACTCATCCAAAGCGGCGATCAGTTCCTCATCGCCATGCGCTACATCGACCGTAACCCAGTCCGTGCCAGCATGGTGCGCAAAGCACACGACTATCCCTGGAGCTCTTATCGACACTATGCTTACGGAGAGCAAAACGACCTTATCGATGATGCACCGGAATACCTCGGACTATCCAAACTGCCCGCAAAACGGCGCTTGATATACCAGCGCCTGGTCCTCCGCCTGCCTCATGAAGGAAAACGCAAATTGAAAATCTTCAGCACTCGCTACTTCATCGGCGACGCAGCCTGGATTATGGCCATGATGAGGAAAGCGGGATTCACCCGTCCACGCATTCCGCCAGACATCTTCAACCGCTGACACGGGCAAGCAGGACCTTTTCCCTTTGTCAGTTCATTGCGTATTTTCTAGCGTCAAGAGAGCTTCATGCCAAGTGCCTTGCGGGTAAGAAAACGAGCCGTCGATTGGTATGCGCCGATGCTCAATCGCTTCAACAACCAAATGGGTGTCATTTCCCTGGCTAAAATCACCATGGAACGCTCTTGTTTGACCGCATTCAGCACTTTGCCGGCTATCCAGTCCGGATCGGCAGCCATTCGTGAGACCCCATTTCGCACTCGGTCGTCCCAGCCTCCAGGCAGGCGCAAACGAGCTGCCTGAAGCACATTGGTCTTTACGGATGCCGGACAAAGGGCGGTCACCTGAATACCCTTTGACGCCAACTCCAGCCCCAAAGACTCGCTCAAACCCACCACCGCGAACTTGGAGGCGGTATAGGGCGCCACAAAGGGAAAGCCCAGCAGGCCTGACATGCTGGCTGTATTGATGATATGCCCACTTCCCTGTCGAATCATATGCGGCACAAAGGCATGCACGCCGTGCACCACGCCCCAAAGATTGACCCCAATCTGCCAACGCCAATCGTCCAAGCTGAGTTTTTCCACCGGCCCGCCGACCACCACGCCCGCGTTGTTATGCAGGACATCCACTCGGCCATCCAAGCTCATGACCTTCTCGGCGAGGGCCAAAACCTGCTCGGCTTCCGTGCAGTCCACTTGGTGCACATCTACCTTACAACCAAGCGTACGCAGTTCCGCGCCAAGGCTTTCCAAACCCAACTCGTCGATATCCGTCAGATGCAGTCGGCTGCCTTCTTTGGCAAAAGCTCTCGCGGTAGACCTGCCGATGCCCGAAGCCGCGCCGCTGATGACTACCACCTTGTCTTTCAAGCTTTTCATCTCAGCATCTCCACATACTCCATCTCCACATACTCTGTCCCCGTATATACACGCATATAGGTATATACAGATTTCCAGATCGCATTTAGCGCAGGGAACGAACCCCGCCGGCAAAATCCATCACGCACATGCGGCCGTATACCTTGTGTGGTCCGCAGGCCACGCCCACCACCTTGAACTTCCGGCTGAACATGTTATGCCGATGGCCACGGCCAGGTACGCCGTCATCAATGAGCAATTGCAAGACCACCCCCCGCGGATCGTTGTCCCCAAAAACCAGGTTTTCCGCCGAAGCCTTCTCTAATTGAGCAAATCGCTTCATGCGATCACCGGGAGACGAGCCATCCGAACCCTCATGCCCCGTTCCTCCCCTCGGACCCAAGTCCAGTACATGCACCAAAGCCGCCTTGTCCAAGTCCGACTTATTATCCAGCGGGGCCAGTCTGGGGGCTTTTCGCAAAAACGCCATGGCCTCTTCGACCGCCTTCGGACCCTCCTGAGTAACCAGCACCAACTGGGGGCCCAGCCGAAGCCTGCGCCCTTCGAAGTGCTTTATTCTTTCTTTGAGGTCAGGCAAGAAACTCATTGGCTCCGAACGCAATTTGTTTAGCTCCCTAAACATACTCAGGGCAAAAACCCGATTTGCGTCATCCGGCTCAACCTGCGCGGAAATCATGCGATTTTCGGCGGCACAAGAACTTGTGAGCAGCATCAAAACGCCCAGCAAGATGGGGACAGAGCAACAAGATGAGCAACAACACGGGACCGAGCAACGCAAATCAAACCTCCTGTGGCTATTTCGGTATTTCTTCCGGCTCGCGGTCGCGGGCCGCGACGTCGTCCCAGTGAGGATAATCCATCTTCAATTTTCTCACTTGATAGTGTTTTTCAATCCAACGGATCAATACGGGTGTGAGGTTCAAATCACGAGGCTGCGCAGGGTCGCTCAGGTCAAATGAGCGCCTGGCTCCATCGGGAGCCTCCAGGTCCAACTTGCGAGGCAAGCCCACGGCGGTGATGTCGATGGCCTCTCCATCGTAGTGCTTGCTCTTGCGGGCCCCGGAACGAGTCGCAAAGACCACCCCGTAAGCATCGTTCATTTGCCGAGCAGCCTCGATGGTGGCTCGCCAGCCTTTGGGATGGTTCCAGCGAATGGGCACATTGAGCTTCCATCTCTTGTTGATGCGAACAAGATCCTTCACTGTCTTTATAACAGCCTTCTTTGTCTTCAAGCGTTTTAGACGAAAGGCACCCCACATCAGATATCCCCGATGCCGATTTCGCACCGTCGTGTACAAAGCCACTTTGCATT
>JAUVAM010000341.1 GCA_030591745.1 Deltaproteobacteria bacterium | reverse complement strand
TCGTCTCCGCGTTGCTCGATGAGGTGATCGACCAAATGCGAGCCGATAAAACCCGCACCGCCTGTGACGAGTACCTTGGACATATTCCGTGGCTCCTTATGGCGTCGACGGCCTGCAGTGGGGCGGGTCGATTTTTTGGGGACGAGTCGGGCTCATCTGCCTTCGTCTCAGGTATTGCAACACCAGGCGGCTGGTTTCGCAGGCCGAGGCCTTGCCCTCGGGGACGCAGACCGAGGCTACCCGCTTTTTTTGATCTTCGATGGCTTGCTCAATCCCAGAGCTTTTGGCCTCCGCGATGAATTTGACCGCTGGGCTGAGCTTGGCCTGTGCCCGACGGCAGCTTTTTTCATTTGGGTACAGTCTGTACTGGAAGGCCCGTATGGGCTCTAAGTATCCGGCTTCAGCTGGTATCACATGGTATCGGACACGCCGCCATTCCAGCTGGCTTGCCAGGAAAAGCATCATTTCTTGATGCTCGATGTTTGCGTAGGTGGAACGCGAGCGAAGGGTGGACTCCAAGGGGTCGGTGGGTTCTTCCATGACGAGCAGCCAGGATTTTTTGGGCAGCTTGGGTCCTTCGGGAAGGCCCGTCGAGGAACACGAATTGGGCTCGAGCTTGTATTTCGGGCCAAGCCCGAAAAGTTTTTGCTGTTCCCAGGAATCACAAGCACCAAAGGCCAAGGCTGGGGCCGTCTGTACGCTCATTTCGTCCCAGCCCAGCAATCCGCCGCCTTGCTTTTTGCGTATGATAATCCGTGCGGAGACGGTTTCGGGCAGGGCGACGTTTCCTGTTCCCGCGGGCAGGGGCGGTGTCTGGGCTGGCTTGTTGAACAAGGAAGGAGGCGGCTCCATTTCATTCTGGTTTTCAATCACCAAGATAAAGCCCGCAGCGAGCAGGACCATGAAGAGAGCAAGCGCTATCGTAATGATAGTGGCCTGGCGCTCTTTTTTCCCTGGTCTTGGCATGTTGCTCCTTTGGCGCTATCATCCCCCCAATTGACAACAGGAGGCAAGACCATGAAACGAATCTTTGTGTTTGTATTGGCTCTCGGACTTTTGGCAGCCTGGGGCATGACCGCCCCCTCTTTGGCCGCGGATAAGTGCATCGATGTGGAAAAAGCCAGCGCCAAGAATCTGGAAAAACTCAAGGGTGTGGGCCCGGCCCTGGCCAAGAAAATAGTCGACCACCGCAAGGCCATGCGCATCAAAGCCACCAAGGCCAAAAAGAAAATCTGGAATTTCCAAAACTGGAAAACCCTGATGAAAGTTCCCGGCGTCGGGCCAAAGCTCTGTGCCGACAACCTGAAAGCCCTCTGCTTCAACGGCAAACTCCAAAAGGCCTGCCCGGCTCCTGACAAAAAGCCCTTGAAGAAGTAGTGAGCGCTATGCGCTGGACGTTCGGAGCCACGAGCCAGTGACTTCCACCTCAAATCACCTGCCTCCCGGAGCGGAGTTTGCTTTCGGGGAAAGTCCGTTTAAGGCCAAGGGCTCGCTTTACCTGGGCACGCAGAAGTTTTTCAAGAAGAAGGTGCCTGGTGGATTGGACGCCCTTGTCGAAGCCATTGGCCCGGGGCCCTTGGCGGATTTCATCGGACAAACGTTTTTGCCGGCCTTCTGGTACGACGCCTTGTTGGCGCCGAAACTCATCGCTCACGAAGCAAGAGTCATGAACTTGTCGGTGGAAGACTATCTTGTCCAACGAACCACCTGGCAGGTGGAGCAGGATTCGGGCGGCATTTACAAGTTCCTTTTAAAACTCACCTCCCCAAAATTTGTCGCGGATCGTTTGCCGATCATGATGTCGCAGATGTTTGATTTCTGCGACCTGGAGGTCGAGCGAGTCGCTGAAGCCGAGCGGGTGGCCCACTTCAGAGGCATTCCCGTCCCCCTGGGAAGCTGGCTGCGCGTTTCATTGAAACTGTACACCGAGATCATACTCGCGCTGGCCGGTGCCAAAACCGTGGATGTGCGCTTTCTTCCCACTGAACCCATGGAAGCAAAAGCAGGTGTGGCCCGGCTTCACCTGACCTACCGGGTGAACTGGACTTGAACGCATGATGGGCATGCACAGGCTACGTTTCTGTTTGGTTTTTGGCCTGGCTCTGCTGCCCGCAACGGCTTGGGGAGAGGATGAATCGGAGTCTGAGCAGGAGACTTCGGAGCAAGCCGAATGCCCAAGCCCTGTGCTCGATGGTGAGGTCATGCTCATCACGGCCCTGCGTTGCGGGCAGCCGGCCTTTGAGGTTGATCGTTCCCTGCATCTCTTGCTGAATGAAGATGTTTTGCGTATTCAGGCCCAGAGTCTGCCGGATGCCTTGTTGGAGACCAGCGGCGTGTTCATGCAGCGAACGAATGCCGGTGCCGGTGCGCCTTTTCTTCGGGGCATGGTGGGGCCGGACAACCTGATTCTTATCGACGGCATCCGATTCAATAACTCCACTTTCCGGACCGGGCCCAACCAGTATCTTGCGCAGATTGATCCCGCCTCCATCGGGCGGGTGGAACTCATGCTCGGGCCTGGTTCCGTGCGTCACGGCTCGGACGCAGTGGGTGGGGTGATTCAGGTGATGCCCTCCGGCTGGCGTAAGGCTCGGGGCTTGAGCGCCATGGGCGGCGTGCGTTATGCGAGTCACGACCAGTCTTCGGCTCTCTGGGCTGAGAGCGCGTGGAACAGCCCCGAAGGCGGTCTGCTTGTGGGCGGCGCTTTCAGGCGGTTCGACACCCTGCGCGCCGGCGGGGGCGAGACACAGGCCTTGAGCGATCACAATCAGGGTGCCTGGCGTGCGCGGGCCCGACTGCGTCTGGGTGAAGACTGGGAACTGGGCATGAGCTATTTGGGCAACCGCATGCGTGGGGCGGGGCGCGTCGATCGGATTTACGAGGGGCGTTTTCGTTTCTACGACAACGACGACGATTTGCTTTGGCTGGACCTGCGCCTTCGGCCGACGGGGTTCTTGCGGGAGCTTCGACTGGCCCTGTCTTTGCACCGCACGCATGAAGTGGTGAACGCCTACCGTTGCAGCATGCCCGATTCGCCCCTGGCCGGCGACGCTGATTTCTGCCTGGGTGTGCTGCCGTGGGGCATGGAACAGCCGGTCGATCTCTTGACGCGCCATGATGTCTACCGTGACACGGTCTGGACGCCGGGTCTGCTGGCCAATGGAGAGATGGCGTTTTGGCAGGGGCGCCTGCGTTTGAATACAGGCATGGAGGCTTACGGTGATTTTGTCTCTTCGGGCAAAAAGGAGCATCGGGCGGGAGAGGAAGAGGCATGGAACTGGGTCGATGCCCCGCGCGGCAACTTCTCCGATGACTCGAGCTACTTGTCTTTGGGTGCCTTTGTTTTGGCCGAAGGGGATCTTTGGCGCAGGGGTGACCTGGCCTTGGTGGCGACTTTGGGGGGGCGCGTTAGCCATTTCAGGGCCCATGCGCCGGAGGTGCCCGGCCTGGGCGATGTGGATTTCGACCACACGGGTCTGGTGGGCACGGCAGGCGTGAAGTACTTGCACAAGCGGCGGTTCATGGCCTATCTGAATTTTTCTCAGGGCTTTCGTGCACCCAATCTGCAAGAGGCCACTGTGCTTGGTGATACGGGCGGCAAGTTCGAGGTGCCCAACGACGAACTCGCGCCCGTCAAGAGCCACAGCCTGGAACTGGGCGGCAGGCTGAATCTGGCAGCCGTTCATTTATTCGGAAACGTCTTTGTCAGCTTTCTTCGCGACGCCATCGACGAGCGACAGTTGGGCGAGGTCGAGTGGATGGCCTTCGGCCTGGATCCGGTGGCGGTTGGCGACAAGCCGGTGGTGCAGCGGGTCAACAGCGCGGAAGGCTTGCTTTGGGGCATGGAGGGCACACTGACTCTGGGCCCCTGGTGGGATACTTTGCTGTGGGCCCGGCTGGCCTGGGTACGTGGAGAAATGGACGACGGATTGGGGCAGATCACCCCCATTCGACGGGAGCCTCCGCTGATGGGCTCGGCGGGCCTGCGATACAGTCCTTTGGGAGGGGGGTTCTACCTGGAGCTCTTCACGCGCTTCGCCGCTGAGAAAACGCGTCTGCACCCCAGTGATCTTGTCGATCTGCGTATCTGCCAGGATCCGAATCATCTGGGTGACAGCTACGCCGACTCCGGGATGTCTTGTCCGGGGACGGGGGCCTGGGCCACGATCAATGTGCGCGGCGGCTATCGTTTTCATCGCGGCCTGCGTTTGGATCTGGCCGCCACCAACCTTGGCGATTTGTCGTACCGCTATCACGGTTCCGGCATCGACGCCCCGGGCATCGGGGTCAGCATGTCCCTGTTGACTCAGTATTGAGTTCTTCCCGCGAAACCATTTCGGAGTTTCATAATCGGACTCAATGTGTCCGATATGGCTTGACATGTCCGATGGGGCTTGCCACCATGCACAGGTCCAAACTTCCACAGCAAAGGAGAAAAGAATGAGGAGACTGGGAACGTTCATTGCGGCTCTGGCTTTGGTTGCCTTTATGGCACCTTTGGCCTCGGCCCAGGTCTTGGGTCCCTGCGGGACCAAAAAGGCCCAGAAGCCCAATGCGGCCGTGGCGGCTCAACCTGCCGCGGGTCCGGCTGCATTGCTGGTCAGCCCCGTGCCCTTGCCGGGTCAGCAGGCGCCCAATTTTGAACTGGCCGCCGTTGTGGGCAAAAAGGTCAAGAACATCAAATTGTCCGATTACGATGGCAAATGGCGTGTGGTCTGCTTTTACCCGGCAGACTTCACATTTGTCTGACCGACTGAGCTGTCTGCGGTCGCAGACAAATACACCGAGTTGAAGAAATTGGGCGTGGAAGTTATCGCCATCAGCACCGATACCGTATTTTCGCACATCATGTTTAAGAAGAGCTCTCCGACTGTGAAGAACGTCAAGTACGCCCTGGCTTCCGACCCTTCAGGTGCCGTGTCCCGCGCCTATGGCGTTTGGCAACCGGGTTCGGGCTTGAACCAGCGTGGTCGTTTCATCATCAGCCCCAAGGGAACCGTCATGGCCGTCGAAGTCTTGACCGGCCCCGTGGGACGTAGCGTGGATGAATTGATCCGCCAGATCCAAGCCATGAAGGCCGTTGCCAAGAACAAGGGCAAGGCCGCGCCCGCGGGTTGGACTCCCGGCGCAAAGATGATCACCACCCGTATTCCTGAGGATGTGGGTGTTTACTAGGTTTTAGCAACAAAGCATTGAGTGAATGAAGCCGGTGCCGTAAATGGTGCCGGCTTTATTTTTTTTCTACTGGCGGGTACTGAT
>JAUVAM010000012.1 GCA_030591745.1 Deltaproteobacteria bacterium | reverse complement strand
TCATTCACCGACGCGACCAGTTGCGGGCGGAGAAAGTCATTCAAGAAAAGGCCCTGGCCACCGAGAACATCGACTTCCTTTGGGACTCGGTGGTGGAGTCCATCGAGGGCGAAGATGCGGTGACGGGATTAAAAATTCGCAATGTTAAAACCGAAGAAAAAAGCGATCTCGACGTGACCGGGGTCTTCGTCTTCGTCGGCATCCTGCCCAACACGGACATCGTCAAAGAATTGGTAAATTTAGATCCTTCGGCCTTCGTCCTGGTGGACGCCGACATGCGCACTTCCCATCCCCGTATTTTCGCCGCGGGGGATGTTCGCTCGGGCTCGGTGCGACAAATCGCCTCCGCCGTGGGCGACGGCACCACCGCCATCCTCAACATCCAGGAACACTTGGACACCGAAACCCCGCCCCGCGAGCAATCCTAGAATTCCGGGCGGGCTTCTGGGCGTTGCCCCACAGACAAATTCCGGGCGGGCATAAAGCCCGCCCGTGTAAGCCCCATGAAAAAAGGGCCGCCCCCAAATGGGGACGGCCCGTAACTTTAGATTCGAATTTCTTCCTTACATCTTGTTGCCGCATTCGGAGCAAAACTTGGTGCCAGGCTCTTGTTCGGCGCCGCATTTGCCGCACTTGGGCTTGGGGGCCGCCATGGGGCTGCCACATTCAGAGCAGAACTTGGCACCCGGGGCATTGGCCGCGTTGCATTTGGGACAAGCACCCGGGGTGGGGATCTTCCCGCCGCAGTTGGGGCAGAACTTGGTGCCCGCGGGCACCTCGGCCTGACAACCTGGACAGGTCACCTGAGGCACCGGTGCCGCCGCGGGGGCTGCCTGAGCCGGCGGCTGCTGCTGGCCGGGCTGCATGGCCTGGGCCATCATACCGGGCATCATCATACCCATGCCCAGGCCCACGCCAGCGCCCATGCCCGCGCTCGCCATGCCGCCGCCACCCTCACCGCCTTTGGCCGCATCGTGCATGGCCTGGGCGGTCTTATACTTCATGTAGTCGTCTAAGTTACCCATGGCGGCCATGCCGGAGCGCTCGTCGATCTTCTTCTGCACTTCTTCCGGCGGCGTGATGGCGTTGATGATGAAATCTTCCACCGCCATGCCGTACTTGGCGAAATCATCCTTCAGTCGGGCCTTGGTGCCGGCGCCGATCTCGTCATAAACACTCGCCAAATCGAAGACGCTTTTTACGTTCTCCCCCAGAAAATCCGTCAGACGCCCGATGACCAAACCCTTCAAAAAATCGTTAATCTCGTCCGAGCGGAAGCTGCCCTTGGTGCCCACGAGCGTGTTGACGAAAAGCTGGGCGTCTTCCACCTTGTAAGACATCATGCCGAAGGCCCTGAGCCGAACCAGTTGCAGCTCGGTGTCCCGGAAGGGGATGGGCTCGCGGGTGCCCCACTTGATGTTGGTGAAAACCTTGTGGTTGATGAAATAGACTTCGGCCTTAAAGGGCGTGTCCCCACCGAAGGGGATGCTCATGACTTGTTGCAGGATAGGCAAGTTGGCCGTGGTCAGGGTATGGCGCCCCGGAGCGAAAGTATCCAAGGCCTTACCACCCCGGAAAAAAACCGCGCTCTGACTCTCGCGCACGATGACCTGAGCGCCCATCTTAAGATCCGCATCTCCGTCCTCGGGAAAACGCGAACAAATCAAATCACCCGTGTCGTCTAAACTCTGTACTACTTCGATGGCTATACCCATGGCGTTTCTCCTTTTACGATTCCGTCTTATTTCTCGGGGTCGCCGCCGAAAGTGCGCAGGATCTGCTCCCGATCGTTCAGCGACTCATCCATGTCCCGAAGCATGCCGGCCAAATCCTTCAAGGCCGAGGTGATGGCGTCGTCATCATCCAGACCTTCCAGGCCTTTGACGGCTTCTTCGAATTCGCTGACCTTGGTGGCCAGTTGCTTGTCGAAGTCATGCACCTGGTCCAGCTCTTTCACTTCGATTTTCTGACCAAGCCAACGCCCGGAAAAACCGTAGTTGGCGTAACGCACACGATTGGTCACCCTGCTCAAGACTTGGGTGACTTTCTCGGCCGGCTTGAAGAGGTTCAGGTTGCCTCGATCGGTCAGCTCGACCTTGAAGTCGTCGTATCGCGATCGGGACTCTTTCAGCTTGGCGGTCAAGTACTCACGCAGGATCTTGTCCGTGTTGCGGCTTCCCTCCCGCTCTTTGTAACCTTTGTATCCGGGCAAAACTTTTTCCCAAAATCCCATCTCGTACCTCCTTGGCTGGGCCGGGCCTTTTCTAAGACGCGCGGCCTGCGCTCGCTCTCGCCCGGACGAATCCGAAGACGACCATAACGATTACCCAAATGATGATGAAGGGCCAGCTCTTTGAAAATGGGGGGATCACCCCCAAATTTG
Organism: Deltaproteobacteria bacterium; assembly: GCA_030591745.1. The sequence goes on along the minus strand of JAUVAM010000012.1, from coordinate 13,200 downwards.
CCAACAACCAGACCAAAAAAATGCCGGCCAGGCCCAAGCCCAATTCAATCATGCCGGCGATGGCCAAGCAAAAACCCAAGCCCACCAACAAAATGGGCCAAGTCTGGCCAAAGCCGTGATCAGAAAAATTATGGATCAAGGCCACCACCACCACGGCAGCCAAAAAAACAACACCCACCAGGGTGCTCACCATCGATGTGCTACCTTGTCCCACCAAGCATTCTCCCGCGTCCAAAGCGGCGAAAGGGCCCATCAATAGGCCCCGGAAATGAGTGGCTGCACGATACCAGCCGGTTAGAGGCCAAGTCAATAGCCCACAAGACGCACCGCTTCCTTGCAATCGTCTTTTGAACGCGATAGGAAAAGAGAATGTTCTGGCCGACCGCGTGACGAGGAAAAGTATCGTGGGCGCAAGCGACAAGCCATTCACGTTACGATTTTGGGGCACTCGGGGCTCGCTCCCCGCGCCTCGGTCCACGACCATTCGTTACGGCGGCAACACACCCTGCCTGGAAATCCGAGTCGAAGACCGCATATTGATTTTTGACGCCGGCTCGGGTATCCGGCCTTTGGGCGATCGCCTGCTCAAAGAAAAAGATCCCGTCCAGGCCAGCATCTTCTTCACCCACTACCATTGGGACCACATCCACGGTTTTCCCTTTTTCTCGGCGGCCTTCAGGCAGGACAACCACTTTGTGGTTTACGGCGAGCCCCGCGGCTCCCGCAACGTCAAAGACATTCTTTCCGGCCAGATGGCCATGCCCTATTTTCCGGTGCCCTTGGATGCCATGCGTGCCCGGTTTTCTTTCCGCGATGTGGGGCCCGGCTCAAGGCTGCAAATCGGCCCGGCGGTGCTACGTACCGAATCCCTCAACCACCCCGGCCGCGCCCAGTCCTACCGAATCGAGTATGGCGGCAAATCCATCGTCTACGCATCGGACACGGAACACGGCTTCAAATTGGACGAACGACTGGTGCGCCACGCAGCGGGCGCAGACATTCTGATTTATGACGCCACCTACACCCCAAAAGAGTACAGGGACGGCAAACAGACCTGGGGTCATTCAACATGGGAAGAAGGAATCAAAGTGGCAAAGGCCGCAGGCGTTCGCAAGCTGCTGCTCTTCCACCACGAGCCTTCCAGAGATGATCGCGCGCTTGCGGCCATCGAAACCCGGGCACGCAAAGAATTCCGTGCTTGCTCGGCATCCCGCGAGGGCAAGATTTACCTGCCCTAACCAAGCCCACTACAAAGCGAAGCTTTCCAGGTCGCCCACCACCCTGCAGGATTCATTCATGTTGGAATTGTTGGTGTAGTCAACGATCAAGTGGCCCTTGAGCAAATAGCCCTCGCCGAGCATCGCGCCGTCCGACAAGCCGCCGTCGGGCATCTCCACGGTATTCTCCATCATACCCCAGAAGCTGTAATGGGCGGTGACCTCGGGAAACGTGGAATCGGTGACCCCAAGCTGCATATTAAAACTGCCGCTGTCTTCCCCCTTACAAAGCAGGCCATTGAGTACAACCATCATCTCATCCTGAATGATGCGCATGGAGATGGACTCATCGCCCTGCTCGCTCAACCAAATTTCCATTTGTCCGCCTGCGATAGCCGGGATCTCCGTGTTGCCCACTTCGTAGGCGGAACCCTTACAGCTATCCTCCGTGGCCGTCAACATGACACGGTACTCCCCTGTGAAGTCGGGGCACTCGGTGCATTTAACGCATTCTTCTGAATCACAAGCGTTCAAGACGAAGACTGAAGACAGCATGAACAGAAATAGTAGACTTGCGTAGTGGCGCATTGAAAATCACTCCCTAGGGGCCTTTTATGCCGTTTCGCTTTACGACACGGTATCAATCGAACAGGCCCAAGTTAGGGTTTCTACCCCAAAAAGTCAATCGCCCCACCCCTGATTTCCCAACAGATTGATCCGGAGCCCAACTAAGGTATAATCACCCCGAAATGACAAAAAAGACCACAGCCAAAAAGACCACAGCCAAAAAGGCCACAGCCAAAAAAGCCACGGCCAAAAAAGCCACAGCCAAAAAAGCCACAGCCAAAAAGAAAACAGCCAGAAAAGCCCTAACCAAACGAGGCAAGGGCAGCATGGCCGTGATGGACCCCTTGCAGCGCTACCTCAACGAGGTGGGGCGATTCGATCTTCTCACGCCGGAAGAAGAACATGAGCTCGGGGTTAAGTACAAAGAGAGCGAAGATCCAGACTACGCATACCAACTGGTTACGGCCAACTTGCGACTGGTGGTCAAGATCGCCCTGGAACACCGCAGCTACTACCAGAACCTTCTGGACCTGGTGCAGGAGGGCAACATCGGACTGATGCAGGCGGTCAAGCGCTTTGATCCCTATCGGGGTGTGCGCCTGCCCACTTACGCCCAATGGTGGATCCGAGCTTACATCCTGAAGTTCATCCTCGAAAACTTCAGTCTGGTCAAGATCGGCACCACCCAGGCCCAACGCAAGCTCTTCTTCCGGCTCAAGAAAGAGCAAAACAATCTGGTTAACGAGGGATTCTCACCCGACACCAAACTCTTGGCCGAACGCATCGACGTGCCCGAAAAAGACGTCATCGAGATGAAGAAACGCATGGCGGGACCGGAGGCCTCCTTAGACGCCACCCACCCGGCCACGGGACGCAGCATGATGGAAACCATGCCCGGCAAGGACATCACGCCGGAGCAGTTGGTGGCCAACGACGAATTGCGTGAACGTGTACGCGACGCCATGAACGCCTTCCGCGAAACTTTGGAAGAGCGAGAACAGGCCATTTGGGATGCGCGCATCGCATCAGAAAATCCACGCACCTTTCAGGAAATCGGCGAAGAGCACCAAATCACCCGGCAACGCGTCCAGCAAGTCGAGCACCGCCTCAAAAATCGCTTCCGCGAATTCCTGGACGCCCACACGCCTGAACCCGAGGGCCGCATCCATTAGCGGCGGTGTCCGGTATGAGCACACAAGCCTCAGCCCAGCCCCTTAGCGTCCCATGCGCCGGATGTGGCGCAAACATCCAGCCCCTCCCCGACGACTGCCTCCTCTTCTGTCCGAGCTGCGACACCTTCAGCCAGCTTGACCCGGACGGCCAGAGCCTGCCCTTAGAGAAGGTACGACTTCAACCGGGCAAGCTGGACAAAAACGAAGTGGAAAACATGGCCCGGCAGTGGATGGCCGAGGGTTTCTGGAAGGCGGCGGACCTGGCCGAGTTGGCAGAAATCACCAAGGTGGAGGCCATCGCCGTTCCCTTCTGGGCCTTTGAGATCATCTCCCGCACTTACTGGTCCGGCATGAACAAGCGAAGCCGAAGCGTGGGCACGGGCGATCAGCGGCGCAGCCAGACTTATTGGGAACCGGTCAGTGACGACTTCTCGGAGGAGCATCGCTGGACCATCTACGCGCGCGGGGACCCCTCGGAGATCATGGGATTAGAGGCCCTGCAGAAAGGCGGCGGCGCCATTCGCGCCGATTGGGGCAGCTACCTCCTGGGCTTCCAGTCCGGTGCCAAAAGCGGGCAGCCTCGAGATCTGCTGCTCGACTCCGAGCCCTTTCGCTACGATAGTCTGCCCGACATACAGGTGGTGCCGGGCCAAGTCGCTCGAGGCGAGGCAGAGCAGCAGGCAAAACAGGCGCTTGAAGGGCTGTGCCGGGACAAGGCCAACAACCTGGCCGATAAAGTCACCGACTGCGATACGGCCCTGGATGCGAAAAACGTACAGCTCGTTTACCTGCCCTTGTGGCAATTGGAATACAGCTACCGCGGTCGGCTTTACCAGGCACTCATCGACGGCGGCGACGGGCACATCATTTCGGCCAACCACCCGGTGGGCAAATGGGACAAGGTGGTTCTCACCGGCATGGTCATGGGCGTGGTGGGTGCCGGCGGCGCGCTGGCCGCCTGGCTTGCCCAAATGCCCAGCCTCTGGATCATCCCATACGCCTGCATCGGCCTGATGGCCCTGCACGCATCATGGACCGCCCTGTTTGCCAAGGGCTGAAGAAGAAGGGGGAGGCCATGACCTGGCACCGGGATTTGCAGGGCGACTGGATTCTTGGCAGCTTTGTCATGGAAGAAAAAACGCGAGCCTTCAGGTTGGAAAAGGAAAGCGGCGAACTCATATTGGACGATCTGGTGGGTGGGGCACCCAAGCGAGAGTACACCACCGAAGAAAAAACCCAAGCCGAGGCCATGCTGAAACTGGCCTGCGACAAGCCGGTGCGGCAGGTGCGCGTCGGCGAATACCTATGCCATACTTGCGGCAAGTGGATCAAAGCCGGGGGCGGTCAATGGAGTCTTGGCCTGTGTTTCTCCTGTTCCATGGACCGCGACTCAGATCGCTGGGACTAGATCTCTACAGCGCTCAACTGAAAATATCTTCTAAGTCCACGGAGCGCACGAGCAGTGTGGTGGGCAGGTCGTGGATGAAGGAGCTCATGCGTTGCATGAAGGCTGCTTCCTGACCTTCTTCGGGGAAGCGCAGGCCCAGGACCACGAGATCCGAATCTTTGCTTTCCTCGCGGATGACCTCTTGGATATTCGTGCCCTCTTTGGGTGGGCCCAAAACCTTGATCTCGGCACCGATACGGGCATTTTCCAGCATGTCGGCGAGTTCGGTTTCGGTCTTTCGCACCAGGGCCTCGTCGTTGACCTGTTGCAACAGGCGGACTTTGCTGCCGCGCCATTCCTCGGACTGGGAAACCAAATGGGCCAGCAAAACCATCAGGCTGCCGTTGTTCTCCAGACCGCCCCACCAAACATCGATGAGTTGCCGTCGTCCGTAACCCCGCTGTGCGTCATAGTCCAACAAGACCACGCCGGTGTTCATGTGCACGAAATCTCGCACCAGACTGGCGAATTCTTCGGCCTTGGTGGCCTCGTCGCTCCAGCCGAACATGGCCAGGTTGGAACGCAACACGCCGATGCCATGGGCCTGGGCCACCACGCGGGCACCCGAGTAAAAGTCCCTCACCGCCACCACCTTGCCGAAGGCGGTGAGTTCGCTGCCATCCAGGAAAGCATCCAGCTTCTTTTGCGCCTCGTCCACCTGGCCTTCGCTGAGCTCCTTGTGTACGTCGCCGGGCCGCAAGGTGACCACCGTGGTCAGGCCCTTCTGCTGGCCATACCAGGAGGCCATTTCCAAGAGAGGCCGGTGGCTGCCCGTCCCGCCGGTGAATACCATGAGGTTGGGCTTCCAGTTGCGGGGATGAATGTCGGCATGCTTGAGCTTGAGCAGGCAAAAACGCAAGGCGGAAAACCAAATACCCGAACGCAAATCGCCCCAGGTGGCGGAAAGCGAGCGCCGCTTCAATACGATATAGATAACGGCTACCACCACCAGGGCCACCACCGTAGCCTGGGCGTTGATGAGAAACATCACCCAGAAACAGCCCAAGGCACCCACGATGGAAATGGCCCAGTGCACACGAAAGCGGGGACGGTAGGAAGGATTGCCCACAAGCCGCTCCATGCCCGCCACCAAATTCGTCATGCCGTAGGTGGTCAAAAAGAACATGGTGATGATCGGGGCCAAAACGTCCAAATCCACCAACAGGATGCTGGCCTCGGCGATGCCGAAGGTGACCAAAGTGGCCAAACGCGGCTCATTGGCCGGGCCAACGCCCTTGCCCAACGCCCGGGGCAACACCCCGTCGTTGGCCAAAGCCTGCATGGTACGAGGCGCCGCCACCAGGGAACCCAAAGCGGAAGAAAGAGTGGCCGCCCAAATGCCTGCATAAACCAAAAAACCCAAGCTGGCGATGCTCTGCATGATCATCGTATCCGACCGAAGATCTTCCAGGCTCGCGTTGGAAGCGAACTTGTAAGTCTGCAGCAAATAGATGACGAAGGTGACCACCACGGCAATGAGCGTGCCCCGCGGAATATTCTTTTTGGGGTCTTTCAAATCCCCGCTCATACTCAGGCCCGCCATGATGCCGGTGACCGCGGGGAAAAAGATGGCGAAGACGGTCCAAAAATCGTGGCCCTCGGAGAAAGTGCCGAAGGAAGGCAATTCGGTGATGCCAGCCCCCGTGCCACTGCCGGTAAAGAAACTCACCAGGGACAGGGCCAAAACGCCCAGAACGACGTACTGAACCTTGAGCGCCACGTCCGCGCCCTTGTATGCCAGGAACAAAAGCCCACCACAAACCAAAGCCGAGACCAGGCGCGCGGGTAAAAATGGCATGAGGGCCACCAGGGACTCGGTGAAGCCCATGATGTACAAAGCCACGCTCAAAGCCTGAGAAAAATACAGAGGCAGGCCGATGGAGCCACCTATCTCCAAGCCCAAGGAGCGGGAAACCAGATAATAGGCCCCACCCGCCTTGACGTTCATGTTGGTGGCGATGGCCGATAGCGACAGGCCGGTCGCCAGGCTGATCATGTTGGCCAAAGCCACCAGCAAGAGGCCGCCGATGAAGCCCACGTTGCCCACCATCCAGCCGGAGCGCAGAAAGAAAATGACCCCGATGATGGTCAAGACGTTGGGAACAAAGACCCCGCCAAAGGTGCCGAAGCGCCTCAGATGGCCGCCTGATTCCGCTGCAGGTGCTACAGTGTCTGACATGATTCGGGGAGTGTATCACCGACTTCCACACGACCCAAACTTTCCGCAAACTCAAACAGGAACAATCAGTTGAGTCATTGACAGACAGGCTTGAGGGCCATAGAGTCGGGCCCACTCCAACAAAGGGAAGACAGCAGTGCAGGATTGGATCGCTCGCATCTCCGGGGTTCGGCCTAGCGAAGGCCGACGCACCTTGATGGCCACGTTGTTTTACTTCTTCTTCGTGGCCCATGTGGTGATGGTTAAAAGTGCATCCAATGCCTTGTTCCTCTCCCGCCACGATCCCAAGGATTTGCCTTACCTGTACATCGCCATGGCCCTCCTGGTCGCCGTGGTGGCCGTCTTTGCCGCCAAGGTGCTGGCCGATCCCCGACGACGTCTTCTTCGGCTCCTGTCATTGATCGCGGTATGCGTTCTTTATCTGTTGTTTTGGATTGCCTTGCGATTTGACCTGGCCCCGGTCAGTCCAGCCGTCTACCTCTTCGGAGAAATGGCCGTCACGGCCCTGAACATCCAGTTCTGGTCCGTGGCCGGTGACATCTTCGATCCCCAGGAGGGCAAACGAGTCTTCGGCATCTTGGCCGGCGGCGGCATGACGGGCTCCATCTTCGGCGGTCTGCTGGTGCACTGGGCCAGTCCGACCATCGGCGCGGTGAACCTGATTCTCGTGGCCACCTTTGCCCTGGCTGCCTGTATGATCTGCGCCCGGGCCTTGGCCAAACACCACGGCCGGGCCGACAGCTTACCCGAACAAGACCACCCCTCTTTGCGCCGCGGCTTCGGCTATGTCTTCAAAGACCCCTACCCGCGTACTTTTGCCGCCCTGATGCTGCTGAGCATGGTCATCACCGCCTTCGTCGATTATTTTTTCCGCACCGCTGCCCATGCTCATTTTCCCTCGGAAAATCAGCTGGCTGTACTCTTCGGCGATCTAAACCTCTATGTAGGCCTGATTTCGGTGCTGTTTTTGTTCTTATTTTCCAGCCGCATCCTGCGCCGGGTTGGCATCTTTTACTATCTACTCATCGTGCCCGCGGGCCTTGCGGTGACCGCCGTCATCTCCATTTTCCTTCCCGTGTTTCTCGTTGTCTACGGACTGAAGATCATAGAAAACTCGGGCAGCCTGTCCATCAACCAGGCCGGTCAGCAGCTGCTGTTCAACCCCATTCCCACAGGACTCAGAGCCCCGGCTCGGGGGGTGATCGACGGCTTGTCGCGCAAACTGGGCTATGCGGTGGGTGGTGGAACCCTGCTCCTGCTCAGCCCCTGGTTGACCAACGCCAACGTGCAAGCCACCCTGGTGCTGGTCATGGTGCTGGCCTACGCCATCCTGCTGCTCAGGCTACGCGTACTCTATGTCCGCTCGCTGGACCGCAAGTTGCGGGTGGGGGCCGCGGCACCCGTACGTCTGCGACTGGAAGACGCCCACACGCGCAGGTCTCTGGTTCAGGCCCTGGATGGGGAAGACCCGGAAATCATCCTGACCTCCCTGCGCTTGCTGGCCTCGGCGCCAAAGGAGAACCTGGGCGAGGTTCTGGCCCGACTGATACGCCACGAAAACGAGCAGGTACGCATCGCCGCCATGGAGGCCGTGGCCGAGCGTGGACACAAAGAGCTGCTTTTCGATCTATTGGGGATCATCAACGAAGGGACACGACGAAGCCGGGTGGCCGCCATCTTGGCGATGGTGGCCCTTGATCCCAAGCGCGCCGCCGGAGCATTGCTGCCCTACCTGCGCGCGGAAGATCCGGGCCTGCTAACCGCGGCCATCGAGGCGCTCTTGACCCTGCGAGGCATCGTGCCGGACAACCCGGCGGTGGCCGTACTCGAGAAGCTCTTGGACCAGGCCCACCGGGCCAGTCCCGCGGAACGCCGCGAGACGGCCAAACTCCTGGGCCGCTTGGGCGATGGCCGATACGCCGGACATCTCACCACCTATCTAAGGGACCCCGAACCATCGGTGCGCCGTTTGGCGGCCGACTCCTGCCAGCAAGTCTATCGGGACACCTTCGTGCCCCACCTGCTGGGCATGCTGGCCCATCGTGAGACCCGACAAGAGGCTCGGGATGCCCTGGCTGTTTATGGGGATCGCGTGGTCGACGTTTTGGAGGAATGGCTCAACGACCGGAAGCGCCCCCTGGCCGTACGCATTCGGCTGCCCCGGGTCTTGCGTTCCATCGGCACCCAACGGGCGGGCGAGGTCTTGCTGTTTTCCAACCAACAAGACGACGCATCCCTGCGTTACCGAATCGCCTTGGCCGTCTCGGGAATCCGTTTGCAACATCGAGAAGTACACTTTGACCGCAAGTGGGCCCTCGAAGCCGTGGACCGGCGATTGGAGTCCTACCGCTACTACGCACGGCTCTATACGGGCGTGGCCCGACATTTACCGGCCGGGGTATTGGTACGCAAGGTGCTCCGTCTTCGCCTGGCGCAAAACATCGAGACCGCCTTCCGCGTCTTGGGCCTCATCTATCCCCATCGCACCATGATGTCCGTTCACCATCGCTTTTGCTCGCCCGAAAAAGAGATCGCGAGTGACGCGCTGGAGCTCTTAGACAACGTCCTCGATCGAGAGAGCCGAGAGCGCATGCTGCCCTTACTCGAAAGCCACAAGACCCTGTTGTGCACAGAGGAGATGCCTGAGCAAGGTCTTGAGTTCGTGGCTGACGAGTTGGCCGAGTTGAGTGAGTCGAGGGATCATCTTTTGTGTTCAGCCGCCATCCACACCCGATGGAAGCTTGGCGAGGACTGCAAATCCAGCGCACCGAGCTGGTTCGAAGGAGTCAACACCATGGACGTGATGGAACGGGTCCTGTTTTTGGAATCGGTGGACATTTTCAAGCAAAACAACCTGGATGATCTCACAGCCTTAGCGGCCATCGCCCGGGAACGCCATTTCAAAAAGAATGAAACCATCTTGGCCGAAGGAGAACCCGGCGACGCGCTTTACATCATCACCTCCGGCGAGGTGGAAATCCGCCGAGGGAAGCGAAAACTTTTGACCCTGGGCGAAAAAGCCTCACTGGGCGGCATCTCCTTGCTGGATCAAAAACCCCATGCAGCCAGCGCCGTCTGCGCCAGCGACTGCGAAACCCTGGTCATCTCGCGGCCCGACTTCATGGATCTCTTAAGCGATCGCGTGGAGTTACTGCACGGCATCTTCCTGGCCTTGACCGACAGACTGAGGGCCCTGCTGGTCGTCACCGACGGAGGCGGCCTGGCCGAAGGCGACTGCTTCGAAGACGGCCCCACGAACCCCACGTGAGATGAGTTACTGTTTGCTCAGGGTGACCTTGACCGGTGCCGTAGGCCTGCTTTTCGATAGTTTGATCGGCAAGACCATGTTCTCATAGCCACGCTTTTCGATGCGCACGGTAAGCTCTTCAGCCAGGGGCAAATCACTGAGCGTAACGGGCGTCTTGCCGTAATCCTTGCCGTTGACGAAAACCGAAGCGCCGTCGGGCTTGCTGGACACCTTCAGGCTACCGGAAACTTTCTCCACCGTTTCAACCTTGGCCGGCTCAGCACCGTCTTTGGCCGGCTCGCCCTGCTGAAAAAGCATGAGCGCGATGACGCCACCGACCACCACTAAGGCGGCCAAGAGGATCACAATGATGATGCTGACCCAAGAGCCACCCTTGGATTTACCGGGCGGATCCTGCGCCCCCACCGGATGTGGCATGGGGCGAGCAGAAGGCGGCGCCACCGGATGGGCAGGCGGCATACGCACGGGAAAATCAGGCCGAATGGGATTGATGGCCGGCGCGGAAACCTTAATTGCTTGATCTTCGTATGGCTCCCAGGCCACCACCTGGCCTGTGTCCACCGGGCTTTGCTTGTCCTCTTCTTCAGCTTTGAGCCGCTCGGAGGCCAGCAAATCCCGGATGTCCTGATAATTCTCAGGGAACAACTTACGCATGAACTCAGCCAGGTGCGGGGTGCCTACGTTCCAGCCGCTGCGATTCAAGTAGCCTTCCAATGCCTGGGCCATCTCATGGGCGGACTGGAAACGATCGACCGCACGCTTGGTCAGGGCCTTCAAGATGATGGCCTCTAAATCCGGCGGCATATCACCACGCAACTCGCGCGGCTTGGGCACGGGCTTGCGCAGGATGGCTTCCATGGTCAGAAGCTCGCTCTTCTCCCGATACAAGCTGGCACCGGTGCAAATTTCCCAGAGCACGATGCCCAGCGCGAAGACGTCGGAGCGGGGGTCGATGGGCATGCCGCGGATTTGCTCGGGCGACATGTAGGAAAACTTGCCCTTGAGCACCCCGTCGTCTTCTTCCTTGGCCGTGATCCTGGCCTTGGCGATACCGAAGTCGATGATCTTGGCCAATCCGTCGAAGGTCAACAAGACGTTATGCGGCGAGATATCCCGGTGGACAATGCCCAGAGGCACACCCTGGTCGTCCACCTTGGTGTGCGCGTAATACATGCCCTCGCAGGCCTGACTCAAAATCTTTGCGGCGTAGGGCAGAGGCAAAAGCTTTCCGCTCTTGCGCGTTTTGCGGGAGATCTGCTGAAGGTCTGCACCATGGCAGAACTCCATGGAAATAAAATACTGCCCGCCGATCTCCCCCAGGTCCAGGATTTGAGCGATGTTGGAATGGGTCAAATGCACGGCCAGCCGGGCTTCATTCAGAAACATCTCGATGAAGTCCCGGTTGGTGGCGAACTGAGGCAAGATGACCTTCATGGCCACGGGCTTGGTAAAACCGCTCATGCCCTTCTTGCGGGCCAGATAAACCACGGCCATTCCGCCGGCAGCGAGATTCTTGATGATCACATAATCGCCGAAACGATCACCAGCCTCCAAGACCTACTCCTTCTTGTGCGTCGAAAGGACACACACCCATCGAAAGTACCAGGGAAATGCCACCCAGGCAAACTTTTGGCTTGGGCGAGCCTCCCTGTTTTTACTTTCCAGTTCCCCGCTGGCCCAAGAGCGGGAAATTGGGATATACTTCTTTTTTACGACCCTCGACAAGGAGGCCCCATGCGAAATGGGTGGACAAGATGGCTGACCCTGATGGCTCTGGGCCTAATGAGTGTCACCTGCGGCTATGAGTTGGACACCACCCGCAACCCGGCCCCCCGGGAGAGTTTCGGCAGCGAGATTTACAAGATCATCGTCAAGGACCTGGATCGCTACCAACCAACCAAGGGCCTGGCCTTCACCGCGGAAAAGGCCCGCTTCGTCAGCGCCGCCGACGGTATCTTCGCTGAAGGTCTGGTGAGCTTCTCCTGCGATGCGACGTATTCCTGTCCCTGCGAGTTGCAGACTTATCTGTCGGGCATGCTGTCTTTGTATGATTCGGGCTGGTTGCAGACGGCCCTGCGCCCAACGGGCTGCATGCTGGCCCATGAGCTGGCCACGGATCGACCGCTCTTGCAGGCTGTGGGCTATGAAAACCGACATCTGGAAAACTGCGACTCGGCGCTTTCCATGCCGATCTTGCAGCGAGTGCTGGCTCAACCTGACGCCGCGGATCTCCTGCGAGAATTTACGTCCCTTTGGCTGGCCCACGACGGGCTGGACGAAGGCCTGGAACCCAACGACGAGGACGACACTTTTGCCTCTTTGCTTGCCGACCTGGCGGTGACCCTTGCCGGGGCCGAACAGGCCACACCGGATCCAGAAGGCACCAGAGCCTCCTTCGTCGACTGGCTTCTGAGCGAAGACGCCCGCCTGGATGAAGCCGAGCAAATGGTGCAATGGATCGTGCGCCTTGATGAACGAGGCCGGCCCCTGGTCACGCTCGATCCCAACACGGGTGCCTTGCCCGCGCCCTTCGCCGACCTGAACGGCGACGGCCTGGCCGACACCGACGCCATCTCCGGCGTCTTCGTCGACGCCGGCGGCCAAACCATCGATGTGCCGACGGCCTGCAGCATGGATGGACAACTGCCCTGGCTGAACGGGCGCCTGGCTTATCTCCACCGGGACCTGGGCCTGACCATGCTGGCCGGTCTGCTGGATCAAGTACAACCCATGGTGGTCGACGGCATCCTTTGGCAGTTGCCCGAAGCCCTGCCCGCACTCTTGGGGCCCATCAGCCCCCGGTCCGACGACGAAGGCCTGTACTCGGGCTACGATCCGGATCAAGCGGCCTTGATGGCCTTGGGTCACGCCTTGTTTGCGCTGGCCGACTACGATCGCCTGCCCCAGATACTGGAGGTCACCGCCCACATCGTCGAAGTACACGAGCCCAAGCTTGCGCGTCTCTTGCACGAAATGGACAAAGCCGCGGACCTCATCGACCTTTATCCTCAGGGACTGAGCGATCACAATCGACTGGTCGACGACCTCATGCCTCACTTGTGGGAAGTGGCCGAACGTGGCTACATCGACGACTTCTTGCGCTCCTTTGCCGATCCGCGATGGCAGAACCTGCAAGCCGGCCTGGCCAACATGATCCGCTACCGCTTCGTGCAGCCGGCCAACTGTGGTGCGTCCAATTGCCTTACGTCTTCCTGCGATTGCGACTATGACAGCTTCGACCTGAACGGAGATCATGCCGACTACCAGGCCATGCAGCTTCCCACCGACTTTAATTTGCCGGACACGGTCTATGCCAACCGATCCAATTTGCAGCGGGGCGTACACCTGAT
>JAUVAM010000441.1 GCA_030591745.1 Deltaproteobacteria bacterium | reverse complement strand
TTCGCAAGACCAGAAGCAACATCAGCAAGGGCCACCAAAACTTCCGGATATCCACATCGTCTCCCGAAATAAGCCGTCTCATCTCGGCACAGGATAACCCCGAGCCGAGGCCATGTCCAAGTTGTGGGTAGCGTTTTTCGGATCAGGAAAATCAGGAAGAAGCGTGCATCAAACGACGAGCCTTGGTCGCAGAAAAGCCTTGGACCTGCGCGCCCTGGTTTCCTTCGCGCCCATGAGGCAAAACCCGACGGGCCTCGGCCAAAAAGATTTTTTGGCGCTGGTCGCGCTGTGTCAACTCCTGGTGTACCACCTTGGCGCTCCGACCCAGAACCCGCGCAACGGTCCATGGCGTAAGCATGTGGGACCGATTGGCCCAGACGTTGCGGCCAACAATTCGCAGCACGTCGTCTAAGACACTCAGGGCGGTTCCGGGCCGACCCACGATGGCAAACGTGCCCTCGGCCAGCAGCTCTTCGGTACTCGGCCCGGTCATCGCGGTCAGCAGGTCAACCGCCCGGGTATGGGGCTTGTCGGACAAAAGGCGGACCAGCACCCGATCAAAATCATGAGCGTGTGCATCGGATCCACCCAAAGCCACGATGGGTTTGAGCCGCAGTTTGTGAATGCGATCGGCCACCTGTTGCAGATAGGGATACCGGTTCCAAAGTTCGGCGGGCAAGCCCCTGCCCAAGGCCAGCTGATTGTGCAGCCACAGGTAGGTCTCCAGCAATTCGGTGCTGGCCACGGGAAAACCACCGTTGACGGTTTCAATAAAGGGCGCGCGGCCGATGAGCTCGAAGGTTTTGTCCACGGAGAGTTGATGACCATCCATGGGATGAGCCAAGGCATAGGCCCAGCCCCGCTCCTCGCAATAGTCCATCACGCGCCGGGTTTGGGGTTCGAAACGACCCGGTGCCCGGCAAGACTGGAACAAGCCGTCGAGCTGGGCCTGGTTCAAGCCGGTATGAGGCGCCGGCTTCGTACCGCCATAGACCAAGACCTCGGGGGCGATGCGATAGACACCATCGACATCCTGCTCCACCGTGGCCACCTCAGACCCCACACACAAGCGCGGGTCCGCGGCGGCGGCCTCAAGCAAATCCTCTGGCAATTTATGGGCCCGCCAGTTGGCATGGTCGGTCACACAGATGATATCCACCGGCTTGGCTTGAACCCTGGGGTCCAAAAGGGAGGTCAACTGCTCGACCCTGGTGAAGCACTCACTCCATCGGGCCTGCGTGTCCTTACCCAGGACATCTTTCAAGGCTTTGGAAATAACCGGATCGAGTTCGGAGGCCGGACCACTGGAAGCCCGGGTGTGGATATGTGTAATCGCCAAGGCTGGGTATTTCATGTGCTGCCTCCTGAAGTCATAAGTCCCGCCTTCAAGAGCCTTAAGCAATATTCGTTCCAGACAGACAACCCGCACTAAAACAACTAGTTACAAAAGGGACAAAAGCACTCCGGTGTTGTCATATCTCACCCTGTGCCACACGCGCACACCCTCGGAAGAAACCGATTACAACTGCCCTTGCTGCTTGGCCGCCAACAAAACCTGCACCATCAGGTCTGTGACCGAGGCATGATTGTCGGAAGAACCCGAGGACTTTTTGACCGCCTTCATGGCGCTCTGCCCTTCGGTGTATATCGAGCGACAAAGGCGCTCATCGAAGAAGGCCTCCGGTGCCAGCTTGCGCAGGATGTCGACCAGGGTCAAAAAACTCTGCTGCTTGGTCTGGGCCATGCGGGAACCCAGACCCTGATAGCGGACGCGATTTTCTCTGAAAAGCAAGGTCCGACGCGCGTCCTTGGGCACCAGATACAAGACCTGCTCGCGAGCCGGTTGACCGGCGTCCGCAATCTTTCCGCCCTTGCTCCGGTGTCCGATGGGCACACTGAGGCTGCTCTCTTCTTCGGCCTTTGGAGCAGCTTTGTGTACTGCTCGGATCAGGGCCTGGATCTCGGACCAGACCAGTTCCTGCTTTACTCTTCGCTCATCCAGCACAAGCAAGCCCTGTTCTCTTAATCGGAAATCCCGCACGGTGATGAGCGCCTCCGGTTCCGGCACCAGACCCATGTCCAGGGTGATGACCCGATGGCCCTGCTCCATCAAGATCTCCACCAGGCCACCGGCCGCCTCCGCGTCCATATCCTGCCCGACGATGAGCGGCAGGGGCCCGGATAGCTGCATGCTCAGGTCATAAGCCGTCATGCCGAAATGGGAAGCCAGGGAGGCAGCCACCTCCGCCGGAGGCCGAGCCCAGCGGCAGACCGCCACCGCGAAACGCTGACCGGCTTTTTCGCCGCTGACCCTGGAAGCCACCGGCTTCGAGGGTGAAAACCCAACGGGCGGCGCAACAGAAGCCATCTCCTCCACATCCGAGAGCGTGTCCACCTTCTGCGCCGGGGCCATGCGGGAAGCCATCGTCGAGGGAGGCTTATAGGACCTGGAGGGTAAGACAGCGATCTCCATCGTCTTCTTCCAGTCCGGCCAGCCAGGAATCTCGATTTGCACGCTCAGCTGCCAAGTCAGTCTATTGTATCCAAAGGTAAAACTTGGAAATGCATCATCCGGGATGTTGACCTGGAGATCTTTCTGCAAGGCTCTGCCTTGACTCATGGCACGCCGGCCTGCTCCGTCGATAGAAGTGGTGAACTTCCGCGAAAAAACCGTCTGGTGCACAGTGACCGACTCCCTCGTTCTGTGGGATGAGCTAGTTCCCATGCGACGCCGTCTATAGGTCGCCGCTTCTATGCATTTGAGTTTGGCAAAAATATTCTTGACGACTTGGCCCTTTCCTCCTTCCATGGTCACCTTCACCGGCAAGACACCGCCCGGATGAATCACGTAATAGGGGATGTACACCGAAACCTTGCCCAACTTGCGAGAAGCCAGCAGCCGGCGAACCGGTTGGAACGAGGCCACACCGGCACCAAGGAGGAAGCCAAATGCCTCAAACAGCAAACGAATGCCATGAAAATCAGAGTGGACCAAGTGTTGAAGCCCGCTCATGAAGCACAAGCTCGCAATGATAGTCCCCAGCAGAATTTGCTGGTTGCGACTTTTGGATTCGCTTCGAGAGGAAGGCCTCTTGAAACTGGCTCCCGCGTAGTAGTTGCTCACCGGTCCTGGATCAAGCCAAAAAGGCTTCTTGTCCTTGGGGTCCAAAGCCCAGGGGATGTCAGCCTGAGCCCAGAGGGTCCAGTTGATTGAAATCAACTTGCCTTCGTAAGTACAAGGTCCGCCGGTTGTTGGTAAACTGAATCGATAAATTTGTTGTTGGCCCGCTTTCCATGTGCCTTGAAAAAGAGTAACGGCAGACCCGGGACCAAAATTCGCATCCCCTTTGCCGCTGGTTCGCCAACTCGCCCTCAACACCAGGCCTTTGCACTTGCAGTCCTTGTTGACCCGCACACGCACTTCGCCGGTGATCTCTTCCAGTTGGCGAAAGCGGGTCTTGTCGAGATGCAGAAAAATGTCGCATTTGGACATGAGCCACCCGTTCTTCAGAAGAATCCTGAGATTTGATGATGTTATCGGGTAGCGAAGGAAGCTTCAAGCCGGATAACTGGGGGGGTTATTCGAACTTAAAACCCTTTTTCACGGCCTGGGAGCGGATGGAGTCGATCATGGCGGCGTCTAAGGTCTTGGTGCCCGACTTGGCCTGCTCTTTTTGCTTTTGGGTTACGTATTTTTTGCGTTCGACGCTGAGCTTTTGAATCTTCTTTTGAATCTCGGCCCGCTTGGCCGATTGTGCTTTTACGTAAGCCTCGCGTTCTTTGTTGTCCATCTTACGCATGGGTTCGGGCAGGTCATCGGCCTCCATTTCATCGAGCTTGACCTTCTTGTCCTTGACCGCATCGGCCAAATCCCAACCCGAGTTGGAGTAAGCCGCCGAGGACTTGTAGACCGCCCGTTCGGCCATGGCCGCCGGTGCCGCCGACTTCGCGTTGCTATCTTGTGCAGCCTGGCGCATCTTGGCCTTGCGCCCTCGCTTGCCGTAGCCGATGTAAGTCTTGTTCATCTCCCCGCCCAATCGCGCGATTTCAGCGTCCTGGGGGGCTGCGATCTGAGGTGCCCTGCGATTCTGATCGATGTTCATGAAATGCCCGTCGGCCAGAATCGCACCCTCTTTCCAAAACGTACGCACGCCCTCGTCAAACTTGCCGCAAAAAATGGTGTTGATCATGATGCCCTTGGCGATGGCCTGCTTGCAGGAAACTTTGTAAGACACGTTGCCCTGATTAAAGGCTTCATTGCCGGCGATGACGATGACCTTCAGATCGCCGGGACGCTTGCTCCATTCGAGCTTCTGGGTCGCAACCGAAATCACCT
>JAUVAM010000215.1 GCA_030591745.1 Deltaproteobacteria bacterium | reverse complement strand
GCCGCATCCTGCGAATGGGCGTGGATCTCCGCGATGGTCCGCAGGGTGGGGTGCCAGCCACTTAGTTGCTAGCTGGCTCCTCTCTCAAATAACCCCGTCAATACCGCGTCCCTTTGGGACGCGGCATAAGACGCTCTACTGGGATACTGCCTGCTATAAGCCTTGACTCCTTGGGGGAGACCTCCCGGAGTTAGAGCATCTAAAATACCCTCCGCGCTTCCGCATTGCTGGCCATTAGCGCGGCCAGGATCTGATCGTCTTTGCGCAGCAGCACCGCGTCGGAGAAAGGGGCGGCCAAAAACTCGATGCCCTGCAGGTTCTCGATGGTGGCGCCGAAGGCGGCCAGCAGGGGGTCGAGTTGGTATGCGTCCAGCGTGGCGCCGGAGTCTTTCAGTCGGTAGGCGCCGTGGGCATCCTTGCCGTCGATGATGTCGGGCTGCCGCTCCTGGATGGCCAGGATGCGCTCGTAGCCTTTTTTGGGTCGGGTGCGCCTGCCTGTCTGCTCCGTGTCGAACTCGTAGGATAGAACGCCCAGGGCTTGGGGTGCCTTGATGAGCCAGTCGCCGTTGGAGATGGCCCCATCGCCCCAGGAGATGAGGCGCTTAGCGGGGCGCATGAGCTTGAGCAGGGCGGCATAGTGAAAGCCGTCGCGCTCCCGCAGCCCGTCGAAGAGCACGGCGATGAGCCGCTCCCGCTCCATGCTGAGCAGGCCGTCTTCGACCAGGTCGGCCCACTCCCAGCGCCCGTCTTCTTCCCGCTTGCGCAGGAAGATGCGGCCCAGCCAGGCCGCGGCCAGGTTGTTTTTCAGGATGTCTGCGAGCTCTTGGCGTTGGGACATGTTGACCTGGGAATGCGACAGCAGTTCCTCTTCGCTGAAATTGGCGCCCAGCTCTCGATGCAACAGCTCCGCCAAGGGGCGGCCCAGGCCGTATTGGTCGCCGCAGGCCACGAAGGCGCGCCGATCGGGTTCTTGAGGCTCCGGCCCCGCGCGATCCGGCACGAGGTTCGACTCGGTCAACTCTTGACGCTCATGCTGGAACTGGGCGAGGTGAGAGATGTAGGGGAGCCAGGTCTTGCAGATGGTTTCGCGCGCTGTGTCCGAGATCATGAGCTCCGCTTGCACTGGCAAGGTGGTGCTTCCCTCATGATCACCCCAGCACAAGGTGATGATCGCCACCAGCCCGGCGATGACATCCAGGTCCCCCCGTCCCCGGAGGGTTTCCAGAGCCCATTGGTCTTCGTCGGGTGCGCCGACCCCAATGTCCAGCCGAACACTAGCCACCAGGGGCAGGTCCAGCTCGCGGGCCAGATCTTTGAGCACCAGGGCCACGCGCTCAACCTCTCGCTCTCGTCTGCGCTCTTCGGGCTCTCGCCAAAGCCAGTCCAGCCCGTCCACCAGGAGCAGCCCCGTTCCTGGATTCTCACGCCTCCATGCCCGGGCTTGCCGGCAGAGCGCATCCAGATCTCGCTGGAAGCACAGGCTCAGATCCGCCTCAGCGAAACGGGCGACCGCGTGGGCCAACTTTCCCCAATCCGTTTCCGTCAGGGTTTCCCGCCGCAGGCCCACGTACGATACGCCGGCCTGGCCGCAGAGCCGCTGCGACAACCAAGCCCGGGTGGAGCGCCAGGCGGTGAATACCAGCACCGGGTTGCCGACGAGGGCGTTCTCCAGGGCCATCTGCGACGCCAATGCCGACGCGTCAAAATGGCGGCGCGAGGCCACAAGGCTCAGGTCGGCGATGGGCAGGCCGCCGCATTCATTGTCCAGCGTGGCGAATCCGGAGGGCTGACGCGCTGCCCCAGGCGGCTTTTTCGCCTGCTCCTCGTGGCCTGGCTCGCTGGCCGTAAACACATTCTCCAGCGCCTCCTTCATGGTCCAGATCGTCGACTTGTGACCGGATTCCTCGCTCATGATCTTCTCCTTTACTCCCGCAATTCTCTCATGCCCCTCTGACATCGCCGGCCTATACGCAGGGTGTCAGCCACTTAGTTGGGGGCACTTAGATGGTGCGTATTCCGGGGCAAGTCGAGCACCCAATCCGGACGAAGCCGATCACTTGTTCGAGCCCGGGGGTTGGTCGGCGGACGGGCGCGCACTTCTGGGTGAGCTGAAAGGAAATTCAGAGCAATCCAAATGGGTTGCTGAACCGTCCATTTTTCGAGGATTTTCATGCCTTCGGCAGATTGTCTCCGCAGCGCGGAGACAATCTGTCATCGATACACGGCTGGGGCCCTTTTGCTAAATGCCCGGGCGGATGGCTTTTTTGAAGTCGCGGAGAAGTTCTTTACCCATGTAGTCGTTTTCCGCGATCATCCTCTTGACGAGGATTTCCGCTTCTTTGCGTATGATGTGGCCCGCGTTGACCAGCTCGATGAGCGGGCGCAGTCCGCGAATGACCTCGATTTTGATTTCTCGACAAGCGATTCGTAGATTCTCGTCATTGGTGATCGCCGTCCAGCCTTTGTCCCTTGCCAGCAAGAAAAGGAGCTTGTCGTGAAAGGAGAGCTGACCCTTGGGGCGACCCGCTGCTTCCAGTTGTTCGGTGCTTGGGTCGTGGATGTAGATTCCTTCGCGAGTGTCATCGGGTTTTTGGCGGAGGCTCTTGAATCCATCCGCTCATGATGTCCCGCATCCCCAAGATGGAGAGGCTGAGAATTTCAGCCCCGCGCGATACAGAGATGCGTTTTTCTTCCAGGGCCTGCCGGACCAGGCGGTGGAGACGGTCGTGGGCAAAGTCCAAGGGGGAAATATTCTCGGGCTCCCCGGAGCGCAAGGCCGCGGAGAAGACGGTTTGTTCGAGGGGTCGGGGTTCGTCGGTTTTGCTCAGCGGACGGCCGCCACCTTTTTCGTGAAGGATCCGGAACTTGGACCAGATGCCGTTTCCAATGGGGAGAATTTCCGACAGGCGGTACAAGACGGTCTGGTAGCTGCAATACGCAGGGTGCCAGCCACTTAGTTGGTGCCACTTAGTTGGTGCGTGGTCCTTTGTGGCTGATCCCAAGACAGCAAAACGCAGAGGTGGGACATGTAGGTGTTTCGAAACAGTTTCGACATTTAACAATTCGTTAAATAAGGCGAAACCGCGTCCCAGCGCTGGGACGAATGAGAGGCTCATTCAGGCCCTTGGTTTGGTGGCAAAAAGGCCAACAGGCTGTTGCCCTAATCGCTAGTTGGTGTCACGGCTACGCAGGGTGGGGTGCACGCGGGATGCAAGGTACTTAGTTTGGGGCTGGCACAGGAGAAGAAAGATACTTGCAAAGGCAGCTGAACACGCGTACAGTGTTTGGTGATTGAGTCGTTCAGTGCACGCTTGGTAGCATATTCCCGGCACCGGGAAAATGGTCAGGGAGGCATACTCCATGGAAAAAAAGCTAATTGTGAAAATGCAAGAGCAGTTCGATGCTCTGGCTCGGACAATTCCAGGGAAGAACATTGAGTATTGGTTCGCGCGGGATCTGCAAGGTGCCTTGGGATATTCTGAGTGGAGAAACTTCCAAAAGGCGATTTCCAAGGCGAAAGACTCCTGTAAAAACACCAAGATAGCCATCAGAGACCATTTTGTTGGCGTCAACAAAATGGTCGAGATCGGTTCTGGCATAGAGCGCCCCATCGAAGACGTGATGCTCACCCGTTACGCCTGCTATCTCATCGCGCAAAACGGCGACCCGCGCAAGGAACCCATCGCTTTTGCCCAATGCTATTTTGCTGTCCAAACTCGCAAACAAGAGATCATCGAAGAGCGGATCCAACTCCAGGAACGACTTCAGGCTCGCCAAAAGCTCCGGGATTCTGAAATAGAGCTTTCAAAGAATATTTACGAACGCGGCGTTGATGAACGGGGCTTTGGTCGCATTCGCTCCAGGGGCGACGCGGCGCTTTTTGGCGGCAAGAGCACTGGACAGATGAAGAGCCAACTGGGCGTGCCCAAGAGTCGGCCTTTGGCCGATTTCCTCCCGACAGTCACCATCACCGCCAAGAACCTGGCCACAGAAATCACAAATTACAATGTCCGAAGAGACGACCTTCAGGGTGAGTTTTTCATTACAGAGGAGCATATCCAGAACAACAAAAGCATCCGTTCGGTCCTGCTCGATCGAGGGATTCAACCAGAAGCCCTGCCTCCCGAAGAGGATCTAAAGAAGCTCGAGCGGCGAGTCAGGGCTGGAGAAAAGGCATTGGTCAGGATTTCGGCCTTGCCACAAGATAGCGACTGACGAACCCAAAAGTTCGCGAAAACCAGGAGTCGACCAGTGCCTACCCGCGCAGGGTGCCAGCCACTTAGTTGTTGCGGAGTTTCATCGAGAAGGCGGGAACGGGGATCCGGCGGATTCGGGACGATGTGCGGTCTCAGGGGTGCCCCGAGCCTAAGTTTGAAAACAACGGCTTTTTTACCGCCATCTTCCGACCGAATCCGGAAGTCCGAGCACGGACAGCACCGATCGCCCGACAAGTACCCGACAAGTGTCCGACAAGTTCTGCAGATGCTGGAAAAAGCCGATCATCCGCTGTCCCGTAACGTCCTGCAAGAGGCGGCTGGACTTCGTGACAGGGAGCACTTTGTCAAAGAACATCTCGATCCGATTCTTGTAGCGGGTCTCGTCGAAATGACCATCCCCGACAAGCCGCGCAGTAGTAAACAGCGCTACCGGCTGACGCCGACAGGGTTGGAGTACCTGAAATCCACGAAAGATAGGAGCTGAAGCAGCCCCTCTTCAATTTTCATCAGCCTGGCCCTCCTGATGGGTGTCGTACTGATTGGACTCTTTGGCTCCGGCTACTTGCCTGCCCAATTTGGTGACGACACGATTCCCATCGTCGGCGATCCCCAGAACTTCAATCCCATCACTTCGCTGACCGCCGCCCAGCAACTGGCGGGTCCGGAAAATCCCTTGGTGGCCATGGAGGCGCGCTTTGTTCGCGCGGACGGCTCCATGAACCTGGAGGCAGACTATGGGCCCCTGGTCGTCTACACCTTTCGCGGCAAGGGCCATGTGAACCCGGACCTGCCCTTGGGCGCCGGTGGCGGCGTCCCAAAGGACCGCTTCTTCGACGTGCGGGCCGAGGCGCCCCATACGGTTCACCCTGGCGATGAGGACGGCAACAGCTTCATGAATCTGGGCCTGATGCGCATGGCCCGTTCCGAGCCCCTGGCCCGGACCGAGCCGGCGCCGCAGCCGACTTGTTCCTTCGCCCAACTCTGGGCAGACGCCTTGAAGATGGGGGCGCCCAAAACCGCCGTGGCCGTGATCACCTACGATGCGGGCGGCTACGCGTTCCGCATCGAAGACACACCCCTGCGCATCGTCTTCAATGGAAAGTGCCAGGTTACGGAGCAGGCCGGGACGAATCAGAATCGTTCGTTACTGCCCGTGGAACAGCCGGACTGATCTCTGCCTGGATGTTTCGTAGTTGACCTGTCATTCCGCAGGGTGCCATTCCGCAGGGTGCCAGCCACTTCGTTGGCCGGCCCGCCCAGCCCCCAAAACATTGTTAAATTGAGGGGCTGGCGTGATAGCCTGGCGACTCACTAAGCAATAAAGGGGGCGATCATGGTACCCAGAGGCCAGCGATTGGCCACAGCCGGCATGACCCGCGTGATGGTTCTTGGGCTGCTGGCGATCACCTGCGGCGGGATGGCCTGCCAGTGCGGGGAGAACAAGCAGTACGCGGTGGATGCGACGCTCGCGGATCAGGGTCTGCAAGTCCCCTTGCACATCGTCGCCAAAGCCACCTCCAACTTCACCCGCTCCGGCGCCTGGACAAGCCACAGATACCTGTTTACCGTTTCCTATCCGGGTCGCCAGGCCTCCACCTTCTCCATCCATATGGGCCCGGACGCCACCCTCCTCACCGAGGAGGCCATGCGTCAGGCCCTGCCCCAGCTGGCCATGCGGGTGTCGCCCGACAAGCGGCACTTCGCTATTCACCTACCGCCCTATTCTCGCATCATTCACTTCTTCCACCTGCTGCCCAAGGGGGAGCCGCTGCACGTGAAGGCCATCGACGAAAAGCTGGCCATCGACAGCCTGGACCGGATCGACTGGAGCCAGGTCGCAAGCCCAGAGCAGATGGCCCGACAGGCGATCCTGGATGGGGTCAAGGGAATGGATTCGCAGAGCAACTTCTGCATGCTGGAAGGACGGGACAACATGCTGTCCAACCTGACCCGGGTGGTTACGGCCAATCGCGACCACCCGCTCCTGGCCGACACCGTCCTGGATGTCTGGCCGGCCTGTTGGGAGTCTGCCGAACAGGTGGGGAAAATCGTGAAGGCCAAGAGGCAGGCGGCCGGGGAGGCCGATGCGTGGCTGGAGCGGCTGCGTCAAAAGATCGTCGCGATCCAGGCCGGCCCGACCATCCCCATCCGGGAGCTCATCGCGGTGGTCAAGGCTTGCCGGGCTCTCGGGGATCCCGGCCTCCTGCACCGGGGTTACGTGTTGGCTCTGGAGCGCTGGCCGGCTGAATACGATGCCTATGATAAAATATTTAGCTCCCACATCAAGGATCTCCCGACCGACCTGCGGGAGCGGCTGCTGACCCAAGCCAAAAAGACGCTCGCGTCGGGCACCGAAATCCAACGGACGCAAGCCAAGGACATCCTCGCAGAAGCCAGCTGATGCGCCCCAATGGCCAGCCAATTAGTTGGACGATGGCATCCACCACGTCAGCCCATGGAAGGGCACTTCAACTCCGGGTCATACCCAAAAGCATCGGCCTCGAGTTGAAAATCGATGGACAGCTCGGTGG
>JAUVAM010000065.1 GCA_030591745.1 Deltaproteobacteria bacterium | reverse complement strand
ATCGACTACGCCGCCAAAGCCAGGGATCTTTCGCTCAAAGCCCTGGATCGCTCGATGAAAAAGGACGGAGAATGAGCACCCGGCCTTCAAGCGACCCGCGTCCCGAGGAGAGATCCGACATGAAATCCCCCCGAAGCGTTTTGGCCTGGACGGCCCTGACCCTGATGGCCTTCATCGGCACACTGGCCATTGGCTGCGTCCCTGGATCCAAGATCCGCGCCGACGCCGAAGTGGTCAAGCGGGACATCGCCAAGGCCCGAAAAAGCGGTGCCTATCGCTGCGCGCCCAAAGAGCTTGCTCTGGCCGAGACCAACGTTGAATTCACCTTGGCCGAACTGGATCAAGGCGACTGGTTGCGAGCGAAAGATCACGTCAAACTGGCCATCGCCTCGGTACGCAAGGCGCTGGAGAACTCCAAAGGCTGCGGCCCCAAGAAGGTGCTCATCAAAGCACCGCCCAAGGTTGTGGCAATCAAGAAAACCGACCGGGACGGCGACGGCATCGTGGACCTGGAAGACAAGTGCCCGGACGTTCCGGGTCTGCCTGAGTTTCAGGGCTGCCCGCCGCCCAAGCCAACCGACTCGGATGGCGACGGCATCTTAGACGACGTGGACAAATGTCCCAACGATCCGGAAGACAAAGACGGATTCGAGGACGAAGACGGCTGTCCGGACTTCGACAACGACCAGGACGGCATTCCCGATCTTGAAGACAAGTGCCCCAACGAGCCGGGACCCCCTGAAAACCAGGGTTGTCCGGTCCTCGATCGAGACGGGGACGGCATCTTAGACGATGTGGACAAATGCCCGGACGATCCGGAAGACAAAGACGGCTTCGAAGACGAGGACGGCTGCCCGGATTTGGACAACGACAAAGACGGCATCCCGGACGTTGAGGACAAGTGCCCGAACGTTGCGGGTCCTCCCGACAGTCCGCAGGGCAAAGGCTGTCCTCGCAAGTACAAGTTGGTCAAGATCAACCGCGAGAAGAAGCGCATCGAGATCAAACAGAAGGTGCACTTCGCGAGCGGCAAGCATCGCATCTTGTCCAAATCCTTCCAGCTTCTCCAGGACGTGGCGCTGGTCCTCAAGGACTTCCCCAAGATGGAAGTCTCGGTGGAAGGCCACACGGACAGCCAAGGTTCGGATGGTTACAACCAGGGCCTGAGCGAGCGACGTGCCAACGCCGTACGCGATTTCCTCATCAAGGAAGGCCTTGACTCCAGCCGGTTGAAATCCCTGGGTTATGGCGAGGCCAAGCCCATCGCGTCCAACCGCACTCGCCGCGGTCGCGAGGCCAACCGACGAGTTGAATTCCGCATCCTGGACAACAAAGAGCAGTAGCGCCTTGCCAGACCAAGAGAGCCTTCCGGCCCAGGAAAGCAAGGCCAGACTGGCCCGCAGCGCTGGGACTGTCAGCGGACTGACCTTGGTGAGCCGCATGACCGGCCTGGCCCGGGACATGGTCTTCGCCAATCTCTTCGGCGCGGGCGCGGCGGCTGACGCCTTCAATATCGCCTTCACCATCCCCAATGTCTTTCGTCGCTTCGTGGCCGAAGGTGCCATGAGCGTAGCTTTCGTGCCGGTCTTCACCGAATACCACACCACAAGATCCCGTAACGAAACCTTAGAGTTGTTCAACATCACATTCAGTTGGTTCAGCCTGATCTTGAGCATCATCTGTGGCCTGGCCATCGCGGCCAGTCCCCTGCTGGTCAAGTTGTTCGCGCCGGGTTTCTCCGCGGATAAATTCGAGTTGGCGGTCTACCTGAACCGTCTGATGTTTCCCTATCTGTTTTTCGTGGCCATGACTTCTTTGCTGGTGGCCATCCTCAACACCCACCGCCATTTCGCCGCACCAGCCGCCGCCCCCATTCTGCTTAACCTGGCCATTGTGGGAAGCGCTCTGACCTTAAGTGAGCAACTCGATCCACCCATCACCGCCATGGCGGTGGGGGTTCTTGCGGGCGGAGTTCTTGAGTTGGCGTTGCTTTGGCCCTTTGTGCGGGCTTTCGGGGTCCGCTTGAAGTTTCGTTTCAAACGCGGACACCCGGTGGTCAAGCGCATGCTGCTGCTCTTGGGCCCGGCAGCCTTTGGCATGGCTGTCTATCAGGTCAACATCCTGGTCTCCAGGGCACTGGCCTCATTGCTGCCGGAGGGCTCGGTCACTTACATCTACTATTCTGATCGCTTCATGGAGTTGCCCCTGGGCGTCTTCGCCGTGGCCATCGCCACCGTGGCCCTACCCGACCTGAGCAAGCACGCAGCCAAAGGCGACCATGAGCGATTGACCGACACCTTGCAGTTTGCCTTGCGCCTGACTTTCTTGGTTTGCATCCCGGCCATGATCTGGCTGGCGGTTTGTCGCGTGCCGCTCATCAGCACTCTGCTGCAGCGTGGACTGTTCGAGCACGACGACACCATGGCCACCGCCCAAGTCTTTTTGGCCGCCTCCGCGGGCATCTGGGCCGTGGCGGGCATCCGCAACCTGGTGCCTGCCTTCTACGCCATGAAGGACACCAAGACGCCTGTGCTCATCGCCTTTGTGGCCTTCATACTCAACGCCGCCCTGGGTGCTACCTTGATGTGGCCCATGGGTGCCGCGGGTTTGACCACCGCCAACTCCGCCTCCTCCATCCTGAACTTCTTTCTGCTCTTTTTGTTCCTCCGCCGCAAAGTGGGCCCCCTGGGAGGCCGTCAACTCTTGGCCTCGATTTGGCGGGTGACCTTGGCTTCGGCCTTGGCCGGTATGGCAGTCTGGCCTTTCGGCGAAATGGGCCTTTGGGCCGAAGACGGCCAGCTCTTGCTCAAGGTGGGCTTTCTGGCCTTGGCCGGCATCGTTGGCGGCTCGATTTTCGTCTTGTCTGCCTGGCTGCTACAGGTCGAGGAGCTAAGGGTGCTGATCCGCAGACTGCTTCGCAGGACTTGAGCCGAATCGCAAAACGAAAAAGCGCTTTTTGCAAAGCAAGGCCTCCACCGCCGGTCTCTTGGCTCGCTGGACCAGTCGACCATTGGAAGCCTTCAGGCGCATGCCGGGATCCAATTGGAGTACGGTGGGCACATGATCGGCGATGCCTGTCGGATCCATGCTGATTTTCAATTCATGGCCTCCACCAGAGACAAAATCAAAACGCAACTGGAAACTGGCGCTGATGGGCCCCGCCAGAGACGTCGGGCCCCAAAGACCACTGCCGTCGCTCCGACGCACTCGCGGGGTTAAGTTCGCGCCATCCAAGACCACCCGCAGTCGCTTCAAAGCGGACTGTTCCAGACCCTTCAGAAAGGCTTGCCGCTCGGCCTTGTCCAAATGACCATCGCGATTGCTATCGGCTCTTTGCCTGGTAAGCCGGGCCTGATCGCCACCCGCTTTGTCCCAGCTCAAAATGAGATAGAGTGCATCCGCCTTCAACAAACCCCGCAGGCTCTCGGCATGCAGCCCCTCATGGGCCGAGGCCAAGCCTGTCCACATCCAACTAAAGGCCAGTCCAAAGAGAATCCCCCGCCACATTAGCGTAAATCTCGAACGTAGCCTTTGCGGATGAGGTGCATCAAGGTCTGATAGGTCTCAACATCATTGAGGATGGATTTGTCCAACACCACCTGGACCTGGCTGTGGTTATGTACCAGCTGCAACACATCCAGTTGTTCTTCGTTCAGATCACGAAGGGTCGCCGTCAAGGGACGCACCAAGCCGAATCGTGATTTGACCGCCGGACATTGGGTTTCGATGCGCCTGAACTCATCGATGAGCCGCATGGCCTCCATGAGCAAACCCTCGGTGCTGTCATCCAACTCCAGCATGAACTGCTCATCGGATGGTGCCGTCAATTCGAAGAAGCCCTCTTCCCAGGACAGCATACGCACGAAGGCCTTTTGCGGGTCCAGATCCGGATCGTCGTCGATGGAGACGTAGTAGATTTTTCCATTACGCAAATAGATCTTGCCGACCTGGGGGTCTCGCCTCACCACCATGACACCGCTCTTCTTGGAGGTACTGAAGAGCTGCAACAAGTCGGGCAGGGGCACTTCATCGATACGACCCGACATGGGCGAAGAAGAACGAGCCCGCCGCTTGGCCAGTCGCTCCATCTTATCCTTGGCCGCCGCCTGGTCTATGGGCATATCCCCTGCGCCGGAAGCCTCCAAGGCCACCAATTTGAGAATGGAAGTACCCACCAGGATCCGGTCCCCTTCCTTCAGACGAGCCTTACGGACTTTCTCGCCGTTGACGAAGGTACCGTTTGTGCTACCCAGATCCTGAATCATCACCGCGCTATCGGTTGTCACGATCTTGGCGTGCTTCCGAGAAACCATGTCCTCCACCAAGACCATATCCAGCTCGGAGCTGCGTCCAACCACGATCTCTTTGTTGGGTTGAAGCGGGAACTCGCCGCCGTGGTATTTGCCCGAGATGAACTTGAGCGCGTAGCGTTTGATTCCACCAGCCATGGTTGACTCCTGCCCCTCTTCAGTCGTCCTGCCCCGAAACCAGGTTCAAATACATCTTGCAACTGCGATTGTCCGGATCCGTCTTCAGGGCTTCCTGCCAGGCCGCGATGGCCTCATCATTGCGCCCAAGTACATAGAAGGTGATCCCCAAATGGACTCGAGCGGCCACATACTGAGGCCGTTCGTCCAAAATACGCTGGAGTTCAACCAGGGCATCCTCTCGCTGGTCCCCATCACGCAAGACCTGGGCCAGCTTCAAGCGAATGTCCACAAAGCCGGGGGCCAAGGACAGGGCCTTGCGATACTCGACGGCCGCGGCCTCGAAAAGCCCCGTGGATTGGTATACGTCACCGATGGCCGCATACATGTTGGAGATCTTACCCTGAACAAAGGGGTCCAGGTCACCGTCGGAGGACTGAGACGAGGACAAAGCCTGGGCGTAAATCTTTTTGGCCTCTGAGTAGCGACCGAGATCATTGTAAGTCACAGCCAAGTTCAGAGCGGCCTCGGTATACCCCGGGTTGATGGCCAAAGCCCTTTCAAAATGTGTCTGTGCCTTGACGAATTGGCCTCGATCATGATGGATGACACCCATCATGTTATGCAGATCGGCAAAATTATCGTGCTTTTCCAGCACGTCGCTCAGATAGCTTTCGGCACGGGCGTACTCTTTCTTTTTGTAAGCGTCTCGCCCAAGCCGCATCATCTCTTTGATACGTTCATCCATCTATGACTCCCTGCCCTGGCTTATCCCAGGCCTCCTACGATACGCCAGCGCGTACCCTCCTTGCGCAGCTGCAAACGTTCCCGGGCCTTTTGCTCCATCAGCTTGCCTTCTTCGCCAATCCGGTAAATAAGCATATATGCCTGGGTAGCTTGAGCACTACCGCCCTGCACCACCACTCGCAAATCGTGAACCATCATGCCCACGCCTTTGGAGGCGGCCAAATCCAAACGAGTTCGCTCAAGCAGCTCCTTCCAGCCTCCTACCTCACCACGATACTCTAAGGAAATCAACTCACCAAGTCGCTCCAGCGAGCCTTCTTCCAGAGCCCTGCGCCGATCTCGAAGCAGCCAAACCACGGCCCGCAGGTCCGTCAGGAAGTCCCCCGCAAGGAAACAAGCCGAGGGCTGATCCACGGTACGCCAGACCATGGGGCCCTCGAAAAAAAGCCCCTTGCCTTCCACCTGCAAATGCCCGGACAAGGCGTCTTTGCCCTGTTCCAAATCCATGACCTTCAAATTCAAAGGCCCATACACGGTGAACAGTTGCCGCAAGTCATCCGCCAACCGTCCCGGACCACCACGAGCATCACTGTATTTTCTGTCGACCATGGCCAACACAGCACCCACATCAGGCACCGCACAGGCCGTCACCAATCCATCAGACAGCACGACAGGGGCATGAAGGTCAGGCTGCTGGCAGGCGACTCCACTCAACAACACCAGCAAAAAGCCCAGCTGCTGCATCGTCAAGACGACTCTCCCCCTCGCTCACCTGTCTCCGTCTCTCCCTTGGGTTTGGGACTGGCTTGCTTCTTCTCTGTAGGGACCTGTGATTTGACGCTCCAAAGCCTGGTTCGCAACAAACTGGCTTGATTCTGGTAAGCACCCTTGGGGAATCGGCGGTTCAGCTCCTGCAGGGCATCTCTGGACGCCTGAAGCTCACCCAGTTCAGCCAGGGCCTCGGCCTTTCGGTAGAGGGCCTTTTCCTCATAACCTGAGCCGCCATAGCGCATCAATTCGTCCGCCCGCCACACGACGCCACGCATATGCCCGCCCTTGTGGTTAAACTCCATGGTGTAGTGGCAAAACTCCGCCAACCTGCGCTTGCATCTCTGCAAAAGAGCCGTGGCCTCAGGTACATGCTCGTCATCTGGAAAACGCTTGAGGAAATGCTCCAACTCACGAATGGTACGCACCACTTCTTTCTGATCGAACTCGTGGGCCGGGGGCATAAAAAACCAGTCCTCCGGAATCCTTTTTCCGAAACTCATGGCGATGCGAAAATTGGCGTAAGGCACCTTGGCATGCCGCGGATGCAACTTGATGAAAGTTTGATAAGCGTCGGCCGCCTCGATGAAACGATCCCGAGCAAAATGACAATCGGCCAACAAGAGATCCGACTCGGTCGCAAAAGTCGAATAGGGAAACTTGTTCTTCACAAATTTGAAATACTCGATGGCCTCCAGGTAGTCCTCATCGGCAAGCGCTTTCTTGCCTTTGATGAAGTTCTCCTTGGCGGAAACCCGATAACTCACACGAACCCGATGATCAGGACCGGAAGCGCAAGACAAAAGACCCCAAGCGATCAAGGACGGACCCAACAAAGAAAAGGAAAGAAAAAAAAGAATTCGACGCGTCACGAAGCACCTCAAAAGATGGAATCACAAGCGATTCCGGGCAAATGCGCCGATAAACTAGCACGACGCGCCAAAATGAGTCAAAGAAATAAAAAGGAGCAAGCTTAGATGCGCCCCACTTCTCCATCCGCCAGGAAGCCCTCCACCCCATTGGCCAGGCGCACACGCAAATGTCCATCCACTTCATTGAGCAAAAGCACCTTCAGCCCTTCGTGGACCTCCATCAGCACCTTGGCGCTGCGTTCGGGCCCGGCCCGCAATGCACCTGTGTGGGCCACCACGACGCCGTGATGCACCCTTTCTTGCACGTAGATACGACTGGCCAATAAGGATCCGAAGACCAAGGTAAGCATCAGCAGAGGTACGCTGATCCAAAACAAGAGCCTGCGCCCTGGTCCGGCAGACATCAGATACCGAGCCGCGAGCAATACGAAAAAAAACAAATACATGCCCAGAAAGGACCAGGTCAGCCACCCCCAGGACAAGCCACGAATAAACCCTTGCCACAGGGGCTCACCCACAGCCCCTCCCTTGGGCATGACCACTTTGTCGATGAGTTCTTTGCGAATCTTCTCCAGGTTGCTGCGGGCTCCGTCATCGGCAGGCTTCAAGTCCAGGGTCTTCTCGTAAAAAAGCACGGCAAGACCCTTGCTGCCCTGTCGATAAAAAGCGGTAGCCAGGTTGAAATAAAGATCAGGATGCACCAGGCCCGCATCCACCAGGCGCTGATAATCCTCCACCGCCTTGGTGAAATCCTCAGCCAGCATGGCCTGGTTGGCTCGCTGGAAGACGGACATGAAATCCGGTGCAGCAGCTTGACCTGATTGGGCCAAAGACGGAGCCGTCAACAAGCCGAGACAAAAGGTGATCAACAAAACGCTCAAAATCGGTCTGCGCGGGATCATCGGCGACCTCCTTGAGCGGCAGGTACGCGCAGGCGCTGCAGGTCCTTCATTAAACCCGCCGCCCGCTGCAGGGCTGCCTGCATTTCGCCCGCCTGAGAGACAGAAGGCGCAAAGCGACCGAATTCACAGTTTTCAATCTCGCGTCCAACCGCGGCACACAAGGCTTCGGGCACCTCGTCCTCCCGCAAGGACTGCTTGAGCATATCCAAGGCCAGGCCTCCAGCTGCTACACCTGTTCGGGCAAAAATGGCATCTATCAAGGCCTGGTTCAGGGTGGCGTAGAAATCCACGGTTTGACCGGCCGCTGCCATCTTGGCCGCTTGTTTCAAGCGTCGACGCGCATCGCTCCAGGCCCGGCGCATCAGGGAGCGGGGGCTCTCCACCATCAAACCCGCACGGAACCAAGCAAGCAACAACAACAACAGGAAAAGACCCGGTGGCACACCCAGCAGCACCACAAAAGCCCAATGCCGATAAAACGGGGCCCCGTGCCCGGAAAGGCTGCTCTCGAAACGGATGGGCTTCAAGGCACCGGCCACGATGTTCACCTCGCGGCCTCCTGATCCAGTCCCGCCAGCCTGGCCACCGCTGGCGGTCACCTGCAACTTGCGTTCAGGCACATTCAGGGTCTTGTAGGCACCCGAGGCCGGCTCGAAAAAAGCAAACTCCAAGGCCGGGATGATCAGGTCACCCGAGGCCAAAGGCATCATGATGTACTCAAAGACCTTGGAGCCGCGCACCATCTTGCCGGTCTTGGGCACCTTGACCTGAACCGTCGGATCGAAGGTCTTGAATCGGTCCAGTCGTGGCAACTCGGGCGGGTGCAGCCGCTCGATGTTGCCTGTGCCCTTGACGGTCAGCGTGTAAGTTACGGGTTGGTTCAAGGTGACCCGGTCCGCGTCCAGCTCAGCCGAGATGCTGAAGATGCCCACGTTGCCGGAATGAAACGAAGCCGGCCTTCCTTTCTTCGGCAAGGCGTCGACCTTGATCTCCAAAGGCCTGGTTTTCAAAACTCGATTTTCTGCCGGGAAGAATGGCGAGCCTCCCGCCTCCACCTCGACTTCCACTGTGCCGATATTCACGGGACCAGGCTTGAGCGGAAACAGGGCCTTGCGATCCAGCAACTTGTACTGGTAGCGCAAGCCATTAATGACCTTCTCATCGGCCTTTGCTTGGCTAACGTCTCGATCCACAGCGTAGAAACCATCCAGCTTGGGCCAACGAATCGATGCAATTCGGGCACCCACCCGGGAGTAAACATAGACCGAAACCGTAATCTGCTGACCCTCGTAGACCAAATCCGAAGGCACGTAGGCTCTGACAAAGATATCTTCCGCGCCCACGGCCTGGGGGGCCTGCCTGCGGCGCATCAAGTCGTTCATGGGAGAGCGGAACCAGTCATCGTCCGGGAACATGGACGACGGCCGGCCCGGCAGGGGGGATGTGGGTCCCCTTGGGTGGTTGCGCGCCTTGCCCACCACCACGGTGATGGGCTTGGTCTTGTGGATGCGCCCCGCATACTTGAGCTCGGCTGAACTGATGGTCACCTTGCCTGTTTTGGTGGGCCGCAGCGTCAGAACCGTGTTCTCGAACTTCTGGTAGTTGGCCTTGCCGCCGGAAAGAGCGAACTGCAGGCTCTCTCGTCGACTGGTACCCACGACCTCCAGCGAAGCGGTCTCCGGCAGCTGGAGATAACCCATCTTGCTCCGATCGGGTACCGAGGCGGTGATGGTCAACTTCAGGGTCTCGTTCACGGCCACGCGGGTCTTGTTGACGCTGGACTCCAAGACCACGTTGTCGCGTGCCACGGCTTGCGCAGGCAACAAACACAGCCCAATCAGGCTGGAAACCATCCAGGCGATTCGCCGTACCGATGGGATGCGCCGTTTTTGTCTGCCCAAGCTCGACACCAGTTTCACCAATCCTTTTTCACATCCCTATCATGATTGCGCCGCTTGAACTCAGGCAACAAAAATTTATGCATTTGAAAAGGTTTCTCGTTGTCGCGCATGGCGTCTAAGAGATCCCTGACCTGCTGTTTGGACAAACGGCCAGCTTCTTGCTCTGAGGCCGACGACCGACTCGACTGGCGCTGATCCGCCTGCTGGTCCTCCGGCTGGCCCTGTTGATCTTGTTTGTCCTGATCTTTCTTGTCTTGATCTTTCTTGTCTTGATCCTTCTTGTCTTGATCCTTCTTGTCCTGATCTTTCTTGTCTTGATCTTTCTTGTCTTGATCTTTCTTGTCTTGATCTTTCTTGTCTTGATCTTTCTTGTCTTGATCT
>JAUVAM010000385.1 GCA_030591745.1 Deltaproteobacteria bacterium | reverse complement strand
GCGCGCATCCGAGCCTTGCTGAGACGAAGCCGCGGCCGGGCCGGGCCCAAAACAAGCCTCTTGCGCTGCGGCCCTTTGAGTCTGGATCCGGGCACCTACCGCGCCGAACTGGAAGGACGGGATCTGGGTTTGACCAGCTACGAGTTCGGCCTCTTGCAGGTACTGGCGGAACGAGCCGGCCGTGTACTCAGCCGCGAACAGTTGATGGATCTGGCCAAGGGCAACAGCGAGGAGGCCTTTGACCGCTCCGTGGATGTGCACATCTCACGCCTGCGGCATAAACTCGGCGACGACCCGCGCCAGCCTCGCTTCATCAGAACCATTCGCGGCGTTGGATACCAGCTCATCATCGGAGCGCCGGAATGAAACCCAAGCGCCGACTTTTTTGGCGACTTTACATTTATGGCCTGCTGCTGCTTTTTGCTGTCAGCTTATCGACCGCATTGGCTGTCCACAACCTGACCGACATCTCGCCTTTCGAGGGCATTCACAAACGAATCGCCGAGAGCCTGGCACACGATCTGGACCAGCCCGAGAATCTGCAGAAGCGCCTGGATGAGCTCCGCTTCCTGCTCGATGTGGACTTGGCCATCTTCCATCGACAGGGTCATCCGCTGGCCTCCTCGGGCACCGAGGCGGACCACCCCCTTGACGCCGACCAGATGGGGCGACTGGGCCGACAGGTGTTTTTCCACGGCCCAAAGGGCTTTCGCCTGGCGCTGCCGCTTCCGGGGACCGAGGCCTATCTGCTCTCGGCCGTCAGGACCAGGCAGGGACCCCAGCGACTCCTGGTGGCGCTTTTGACCATCCTCTTTGTGCTGGGTCTCACTGCCTGGCCTTTGGCCCGCTCCCTCGCCAGACCCATCGAACAGCTCACACGCACGGCCGGCGCCCTGGCCAAAGGAAAGCTGGATCAACGAAGCCATCTCAAACGCAAAGACGAAATAGGCATCCTGGCCAAGACCATGGACGAGATGGCAGCCCGTCTTCAGGCACGCATTCGCGCCGAGCGGGAGCTTTTGTCCAACGTATCCCATGAACTGCGCACGCCCATGGCGCGCATGCGGGTCGCCCTGGAACTGGGGCTGGAACCTGATGCCGATTTATCACAAACCCGCAGCCAGTTGAAGGGCATGGCAGGCGATCTGGACGAGTTGGAGACCTTGCTGGAGGAAGTCTTTGCCATCGGCAAGCTTGAGTTGGCCGACGACGGAAGCGGCCGCATGCCGCTTGCCAAAAGCTCGCTCCAACTCGATGACTACCTCCAGGAAATCGCAGAAGCCTTCGCCAAACGACATCCCGAGGGCAAACTGGAGCTTCAGGTCCAAGCGGAACTCCCCCCCCTGGATGCCGACGGTGCCCTGCTGCGCCGAGCCATCGACAACCTGCTCGACAATGCAGTACGCCATGGTCAAAGCCCCGAAGACGCCGCCATCGAACTATCGGTTCAACGAAGCCCCGACGGTCACATGCTGGAATTGGACGTAGCGGATTGCGGCAAAGGGATTCCGACCCCAGATCGAGCCCGGCTTTTCGAACCCTTTTTCCAAGCCGATGCCAGTCGCTCCACGGCCGGACGCGGGCTGGGACTAACCCTCTGCAAGCGCATCGCACAATCCCACGGCGGCGACGTCATCCTGATGGACAGACAAGGCCCAGGCAGCCGATTCCGCATCAGCCTTCCCTTCACGAGCAAGAACCCGGCTTAATCCAGGCGCCGCCGCAGCATCATGCCCCATGCAAAGATCATCCAGAGGAACAGGCTGCCGCCTGAGGGTGTGTTGGCGCAACCGCATCCGGCGTCCGCGTCATCGCTGTATTGCTCGTCAGATACCAGGACCTGAAAACTGCCTGCTGTCTGCTGGGAGGCCGAATCGACAGAGAATAGAATTCGGACCTCCGCCTGGTCTACGGTCACTTCAATGGGACCGTAGACCTCGCTCGAACCAGCGCCGGTTATGTTGAGGCTCTCGGTGCAGGACAAGGGACTACAAGAATCGATCAGCACAATGGCCAGATCGGCCTCACCCTCCGGCTCGACGGTGATCCAGTACTCTCCTTGCTCGAGCAAGACGTCGAAAAAGGCGTCCGGCCCGGCAAGGTTTTCCTCACTACAAGGCGAAGAGGGCTCAAAAGCGTTGATCATGCCTTCGGTGGTGAACACTTCAGGGACATTGACCTGCAAGCGAATCGGCAAATCGCAGACATCGTTGTCGTTTATGCTCAGGCACTGGCCGGCATAACAGCGTTCGACTCCCTCACCCGCTTGATCGCAGAAGGTCCCATCCTCTTTTTCGGGGCTCGTGCACCCGCCCTGCCCGGGGTCACAGACCCCCGCAAGGTGACATACATCAAGCGCGGAACAGACAACCTCCTCATCGGTTTCAGCGTCACAGTCGTCATCAACGCCATCGCAGGTGGTGTCCGTGGAGGAAAGAGGATCCCCCGGAATGCAGTTGCCGAGCTCAACGCCCAACTCGCAGGTGGAAATGCCCATCGAAGCGCAGTCACTCAAACCACAAGTGCTTTCCCATGGCTGATAACCGTCATCGGCCAGGCCGTCGCAGTTTTCATCCAGGCCGTTGCAATCGGCGTCGTCGCCTGTCGGAGAACCGGCCACGGCCGAACAAAGGGTCCCGTCCTGCTCTTGATTACACAGCAAGACGCCAAGCGATTCACAGACACCCAGGCCCACTGCACAGACCTCACCAAGCTCAGGAAAAGCGTCATCGGGACCATGGCTACAATCATTGTCGTAGCCGTCACAGATTTCCAAAATGATAGAGGGGGAGCAGGCAGCGCCACACAGCTCCGGATCGTCATCGCAATCATTCGCTCCCTGCATGGGGTCTTCGAAAAGGGCACCGGCGCAATAGCCGTCGCCATCGGCATCGTTGTTCAGATCATCAGGACAGGGATCACAGACATCCCCGAACAAATCCTGGTCCATGTCTGGCTGCTCGGCATTGGCGTCATCCGGGCAGTTGTCCTCCAGGTCGGCGACGCCATCGGTGTCGGCATCGGCCAGGCGGCAAAGCGTATAATAGCCACCGGTCGCTTGTCCGGGCGAGAGCCCAAGTACAACCTGCCCTCCTGTCTTGACGGATCTCACCCCGTCGACTGGAACAAAGTCATCTCCATATAGCGATTGCAACAGATAGTAGTGCTCGCCCTCCGGCTCTCCTTCCAGACCCACCGAGGCAAAGTCAAAGGTCAGATCCAAGGCAGGACTACCGGAGACATCAAAATACCAACTACGCGACCAGCGAGAGGCACAGACCGCGGGCGCTCCATCCGACACCGCCCCCGTCTCGACGCCATGGGCAAAGATACAAAAATCTTCTTCCGCGTTCAGGTTGGGACCGCTGACCGAAAGCCCGCCGGAGGGACCTGCGTCGACATGGGCCGGCCAGGAAGCCATCATGTTTTCTCGGCTTCGCTCGGGCATGGAGCCCAGCACGGCATAAGACACGACCCAATCGCTATCCGGGCCCGAATCAACCATGTTCTGGAGGGTGCCGTCGTGTCCCCGCCCGGTCAAATCCGGCAACAAATCGCCGCTGTTCTGATCGAAACGGTAATAGGCGACCAAATCGGCCGCGGCCGGATCGACGAGCAGGTGCATTTGGGATTGAAGCTCATCCACCGTCAAGACGCGGCTCCAGATTCGAACTTCGTCGATTGACCCGGAGAAATAGCGACTGCTGTAGTCCGAACCGATTCGCACCGGGTTGGTGGTCACGATATTGCTCTGGGGGGTTCCGGTCAGGGCTTGTTCCTGGCCGTTGAGGTACAGACGCCGCGTGCCGCCGTCATTCACGGCAACGACATGAACCCATTGTCCAGCGGAAAGCAGGCCATTGGCGGTGCTCATGCCATCGAAAACGAACCCGGTATAAGGCGCGACAGCATTCGAACGAAGGAAGAAGCCTCTCTGACCGCTTGTCTGATATTTGGAAATGATGCCGGCCCTGGCCGCGAAAGCATCCATCTTTATCCAGGCTTCGAGACTATAATTATCGAGCAAATCAAGGTCGTCATGGTCAGGGATCAGCACGTATTCGTTGCTGCCGTCAAAGGCCAGGGCATAGGCCTCACTTTGGCATCCATCGGGCACGCCATTTTGGTCTTCATCCTCGTGGTCATCAAAATTGGGACAAGCATCTATGCAATCCGACACACCGTCGAGATCCGAATCCCCGATGTTTTCCTCCGGCAGGCCACAGCCGCAAAAGCCGGGCTCGATCTTGTCGAAGTCCTCTGGACACCCATCGTTGCAATCATACACCGTGTCGTTATCGGTATCGACATCCTCTACCCCGCAGCCACAGACCCCGGGGTCGATTTTGTCGGGATCGAGAAAACAGGTGTCGTGACAATCTGGTGTGGCGTCAGAGTCGCTATCCATGTCCGATTCACCACAACCGCACAAGCCGGGTTCGAGCTTATCCGGATCGTCGTCGCATGAGTCCAGACAGGCGGCCACACCATCGCCGTCTCCATCGATGTCGGGATTCCCACAGCCACATTGACCCACGAGGATCTTGGCGGCATCCAAGGGACAGACATCACAAGCATTGCCGGCGCTGTCACCGTCGTCGTTCGCCTGGTCGGGATTGGCGATGCTCGGACAGTTGTCTTCGTCGTCCCAATGACCGTCCTGGTCATCGTCTATCTGCTGGCCGACGGTATAGCTGCCATCCAAAACCTGACCGGCGAGTAAATCGACCGTCAGGGTATCCTCGCCTTGCGGGGTCAAGGGACCAGAATGAACAGAATAATTGGAACCGTCTTCGGC
>JAUVAM010000604.1 GCA_030591745.1 Deltaproteobacteria bacterium | reverse complement strand
GGTTCGGGAGCGCCAGGCGTATGCAGTGGACTTGCTCAAGCAATATGTAAACCTGGCTGCCATGAACGCCGATGAGGCCGAGGCCTTGACCGGTGAGCGAGATGCACTCTTGGCCTGCCGCAAGTTGCTGGATTGGGTCGACCTTGTGATCATCACCGAAGGCGACCGTGGCCTGACCATGGGTGGATGGGTGGATGAACGCTACAAGCGGCAGACCGATCAGAAAATCCGCTCCAAATCCATCCCGGAATACAATCGCTACGAGTACAGCCGTCTGATGTGCTGTGCTGATTGCCCGGATCCCCTCAAGGTGTTTTCGCATATTCATCCATACCGTGGGGGGCCGGATCGGCTCAAGAACACCAATGGGGCCGGGGATGCCGCCTTGGCTGCGGTATTGCACGACATCTGCGCCAATCGCTATCACCGCACCACGGTGCCTGAGAGTGACAAACACGCCGCTCCAGTTGAGTTTTTGACCTATTCCTCTCTCTCTCGAATCGCCCAATACGGCAATCGCGTTGCCTACGAAGTGCTCAAGGGCAATTCGCCACGGCTCAATGCGCCAGTGGGTCCTGATGAGGAGGGGTGATTAGACCATCGGTCTTTTCTTCCGCAGCAGCACATAAACCGCCCCCCCGCCCCCGTCGCAAGGTCTTGCCGTGCAGAATGCCAAGATCAGCTTGCGTGTGCCGCGGCGTGTGAACCAGGTCTTGAGTGCGTTTTTCAAGACGGGGATTTTGTCCTTGGACCCTTGCCCCCGCCCATGGATCACCAGCACGCAACGATTTCCCTTAATGGCGGCTTCCAGTAAAAATTTATCGACTTCGGCGCGCGCTTCTTCTCGATTCAGGCCATGCAGGTCCAGGTGTTCCTGGACGGCATAGGTTCCGCTGCGTAGCGTCTTGAGCAGGCGCGGATCAACGCCTTCGGCCAGTCCCTCGATGGCCTCGTCGCTTGCATGGATGGAAAATCCGCTTTCTCCGTCCACCAGATCATGCAGCGTTCTGAGCACTTCGGCCTCTTCCTCTTTGTCTGCCTGAGGAGGCTTGTAGGCGAGGGGGCTGGGATGAGGATCTCGCTTCGGTCGGTCCGCCATGGGATTGACACTGGACATGGCCAGGGCGAAGAGTTCGTCTTCATCCTGAGTTTGGATCTCGGGCTGAGGCTCTGGCGGCTTGGCCTTGGGGCTCTCGGTCTGTGTTTTGGGCGCGTGTGACTTGAGAGAGGCCAGGGCCTGGTTCTTAAAGACAGGCGCTTTCTTTGCCGGCTTGTGACTTTTTTTCTTTTTTGCCAGTCTCGTTTACTCCGTCTTTTTTACTCAGGCGGACAGACTGATACGTAGCGGATGGCGTAAGACTTCTTGCCGGAGCTGTCACACGAACAGGTACTCATGTCGTCTGGGTCGCTGCAGACGACGTGGCAGTTGCCGATGTAGTTGAAGACGGCACCGAATCGTTTGTCGCCGCCGGGATCCACCAGATAGAGCGCGTCGGTGACCAGAATGTCTCCACCCTCGTACCATTCTTCCTGAGAGATAACCGTGGTCGGCTTGCGCCCCAGCAGGTTGCCGTTGGTGTCCATGGCTCGGAACATCAGGCCCTGGTCGTTCGGGGACTGGCCTCGCTCGATCCAGAACACGCCCAGCATGTCGTCGTCCGGGTTGTAAGCTGCGGCACCACCATAAGCATCATGGCGGCAATGGGAATCCTGTTCACAGCCAGTTCGGAGGAAGGCGAATTCGCATTCGCCCTCGACGCAGGCGCTGTAGTCCGTGGCCATGCTGGCCTGGAAGGGGCCCTTTTGCACAGCGGAGCCACTCGAGTTGAGCAAGACGGTGTAGACTTCCCGGTTGCCGCCGTTCTTGATGGCATCGAAGGTGATGATGAAATTGCTGCCGGCTCGGTCCAGTGTGGGGTTGGACGCATCCGAGAAAGGCCCGGTGATGCTGTATTTTTGGTTGGTCACAAGCCAGTCATGCCACAAATCCCACCAGCCAAACCATGACCACCAATTGTTCCAATGGTTGTTCATCTCATAATGCAGCTGCGCCACCCGAATAACGCGGTGGGGGGCGCTTCCTTCACTCCAGACCACATCGAATTCCGATGCCCCGTCACCTTCAATTTGGATATCACGGGGGTTCGATGCGCTGGTGACCTCATGCCAGAAGAACTGGTTGGGGTCATCCCAACAGGGGTCTTCATTCCAGCCACCGCTGCATGTGCGACTCGGGCCGCAGTCTGCGGTTTCCAGGCATTGTACATCGGGGCAATAACCGCCAACGGCTCCGCAGGGTTCTCCGTCGGGGCAACGAGGGCTGATGCAGGACATGCCGCCTGTACAATCAGCGGTCGCCCAGCAGGAGCCGCCCACGCAGACGCCGCCTGAACAGCTGCCCGTGGAGCAGGGGTTTTCTGCATCACAGGCAGCGCCACGGCAGGTGCCGGGATCGCAAGTGTCGCCATTGGGGCAGAGTCGAGGGTTGTTGCAGGACATGGTACTGAGGCAATCCCCGTGCTCCCAACAATCGCCGCCCACGCAGAGGCTATTCGAACAAACGGTGCCGGTGGGGCAGAGGTTTTCCGCGTCACAGAACCCACCGCTGCATGTGCCGGGGTAGCAGCTATAGTCCGAGCAATCTCCGTAGGTGACCTCGGTGGGGTAGTCCGCCGGATCGGCATCCCAGGAACCATAACAAGAGTTCCAGGAGCGAATGTCGCCTGTGGCGTCCAAGGGCGCAGCCATGATGCGGTTGTAGTAACCCCAGACCAGGAGGAAGCCGCCATCGGCCTTGGCCAAATTGGGATAGCTTCGGTTGGCTTGACACCAGCCGAACCAGGAGTGCCAGCCCCAGTCATCGCAACTGTTCAAGGGGTTGTGGAGGCTTCCCGTGTAGCCGGTGGTGCCCACCGTGCGGAAGAAGATGCCGCCATTTTGGCTGTACACGACGCCGAAGACGTTGCGATCCGAATCCCAGGTCAGGTCCGGCTGGATGGAGTTGGTC
>JAUVAM010000005.1 GCA_030591745.1 Deltaproteobacteria bacterium | reverse complement strand
CCAGCCATCACCGTGGCGGCGAAATCACCCATGTCGAAGTCATTGCTGGAGGGGTTGTTCATTTGTTGTCTCAGGCGTCCACCCTGGCCTTGTGCGTCCATGGTGGGGCAAAGCGCCAAGAGCATGCTCAAGCAAGCGAATGGGAGGAGCTTAGACATGGGCCACCTCCTGCCTCGCCAACTGGGATTTGCGATGCCACCAAAGGGTCATGATGACCAGGGCAAAGCTGCTCAACATCAAGGGGAAGATCAGGCCGATCCACAAGACGAAGCTCAAGCCCACCACAAAAAGCAAGTTGCGCAGGCGGACGAGTTCTGCGATGCGCCAAGGATCGCGGATGAGCTGGCGCAGGCCGTCGAGCCAGATGCGACCCCGCAATTTAAGCAAGGCGAGCCCCATCGCGGCGTCCATGCCCCACAGGATGCGGCGGTGAGCGCCCAGGAAGTAGTGGGCGAGCCAAAGCAGCAGGCCCAGGCCGAGGGCCGCGATGAGCCAGTGTAGCCATTTGCGGCGAGATCGGAGCATCAGGCCGGCCAGAGCAAAGGCGGCCAGGAAGGCCAGCCAGCGAATGGGGCTTGCCATCCAACTCGCCACGTAGGTGACGGCGATGCGGGCGGTTTCTTGTTGCATCAACGTGCGCTTGAAACGATAACGCTGTCCCACCAGGGGGAAGGTGGCCAAGACCGCCTTGCCGGAGGACCGGTTGTCGTAGTCGGCTTTGTAGATGGCCTTGCGCTGGGAAAGGATGGATTTGTAGGGATAGCTGGCCCAGGCATTGCGCTCCCAAAAGGCCTGTCGCAAAAAATCCCTCACGCGCCGGAATGGCTCATAGCGAATGGCCGTGTACTGGGTCAGGTTGGATTCGAAAGCCAGTGGCGTGAGGGCCTGGGGAAAGTACAGGTGCCAGGTGACGCGCATGACGTCTACGTCCACGCTGGGCAAGTCCATGGCCCGACTGCCAAGCCAACCCAAGCGAGTGTCGGGCAGACGCTTGTATGCCAGTTCGATGACGAAGGTGCTCTCTTCGACCTTTACGCCCTTTTTGGTCGGGATGCGCAGTCGTTGTCCCGCGAAAAGATCCATGGCGTCGCCGAGCTGATCGTCGTTGTTGTCGAGCAGGTGGGACCATTGGCCTGGGTCCGAGTAGTAGAAGTTGGCGATGTCGCTCAAGGTCTCCCCGGGTCGCACTCGATGAAATCGTTCGCCCTCGGCGCTCAGGCGATCACTTTGGCGTAAGGGGAACTTCAAGGAAGTGCCCTTGGATTTTCCCACATCGGCGGGTCGAACCGGGCGGCCGTCGATGAGGGAGTGGGTGAGGATGGCACCGGCGGGCAACTGCATGGCCAGGTACTGACGGGCGTTGTTGCGGATTCGCAGTTTGAGCTTGGTGATCTCGGCGCCGTCTTCCAAGAGCACCGTCGAGGCTTGCAGTTCATCCACCAGGGCGGTGGCTTGTTGGCTCAGGGTTTCGTGGGGCTCAACCCGAACCCGGATGCGTGGTGGCTTGTTGAAGATGAATCCGTGTTGCAGGGGGTTGGCGGTGAGCTCGGTCAAGGCCGGCGGCAAATCCCTGAGGTGGGGCTGCTTGGCGTCTGAGGCGCTTTCGACCAGGATGTTGAGTCCGGCGGGGCCCAATACGCCGACGGCACCCGAGAGCTCAGTGCCTTTTTCCGGCAAGGGCATGCGTAGCCTGATGGCCTTGTCCGGCTCGGTTGGAAATTGGAAGCGCACGGCCAGGCGCAGGTTGTCCTCGGCCAGATAGCGAAGAAGAACGGTCAGTTTGCTTGTGTCTTCGGCATCGGTGCGCCATTGCAAAACAGCCTCTCCTTCGACGGACAGCACTTCGATGGTGGCACCATCGCCTCGGGGGGGCAGGATCAGGTCGATGCGGTCTGTTTCTCCCTCTAAAACCTTCAGGTCGAAGACCGCCAATCCCGTCACCATGGATTCGCGTACCGTAAAGAGGCTGTTGATTTGAGCCTGCAAGCGAACCGCCTCTCCCTCTCGATGGGTCAAGCGGCGTGACCAGGTCAGGTCGAAGACACCGTTGGCATCCAAGTGTCCTTCGATACGAGTGCGACCCGCTTCCGTATGTTGACCCACAAGGGCTCCGTGGCTGAGTTTGGCCTGGATGTCGGTCTCCGGGATGTAGACAGACAAGTGGGTGGCGCCGGCCTCCGGCAACTTGAAGCGCAGTCGCCTGGCGAAGCGATCTTGTTCCTTGCCCAGGAACATCTCGACAGAGACC
Organism: Deltaproteobacteria bacterium; assembly: GCA_030591745.1. The sequence goes on along the minus strand of JAUVAM010000005.1, from coordinate 16,788 downwards.
TTGTAGTTGCCCGGTTTGTCCACGCCCAGGGTGTACATGTTGCCTTCCCGAAGCAGGGAAGTGCGTTCTCCGTTGAGCAGGACCTTGCCTACGGAAGCCGAGCCGTCCAGCAGGGGAACGCGGATGTGACCCCGATTATCCAGGACCACGAATTCGGCATTCAGGGTGCCGTGGAACAAGCCCTTGCTAAACTGGCCTTCGATTTCTCTGCGGATGGGGCAGGTGGCCACGTTGGGGCGCTTGGGCTGTTTCGCGCGATCCAACTCATCTTGCATGAATTGCCAATCCGAAAGGGGCATCTCCACCTTGCCCACCGGTTCGGCTGACCGGGCCCACGTTGACCAACCCAAACTCAAGATCAGAAGAAAGAGCCATCGTCTCATGCATGCACCTCTCGGGACGCATGCCACGGAGTCGGGCAGCGTCTTTGGGTTTGCTATGTCGGACGGATGAAGTGCAAGAATTTTAGCAGCAACTGGGGCAGGGAACAACGCTGGTGATGGGATGGTTGGTCAGGAAAGATACAGGGGATCAGGCAAGGTCTGAGCGAAGCTTAGGCGACGTCTTTGTAGGCAGGGCAGCGGCGTAATCTGTTGGCCACTTTGCGGTTTTTTCTGAGGATGCGGAATTCGCGTTGGCTGAGGTAGGCCACCCGGCAGCAATGCATTTCCTGGTTGCGGATGGAAAGGACTATCCGCTCGTTTTTGGGCTCGTTGTTGAACTCGATGCTGAGTTCGATACAGCTTTTGTCGGTCGTATCCAGGATGTCTTTTTCGAGGGCCAGCAGATGGCGATGGATGCGCAAGGCGCGTAAGGCTGTGGGATCCCTGAAGTTGTAGAACTTCTTGTTGCGAGACTTCTCTTTGGGGTGATTGCGGAGTTTCTCCACGATCAAGTAAAGTTTGTCTTTCTTTTTGCCCTTGATTGCTTTCGCCATATCATCGCTCTCCTGTCAGTGGGCCCCCAACTGACGGTTCATCGACTCTTTCTGATTGCATTCATACTGCAACACGGGTGCCAAGCGGCCGTTCGCCTGATTTTCAGCCCTGAAGGGTTTGACCTTTGGAGGAAAACGGGGATTCCCGCTCATGACTGATTTTTTTGTCAATTGGGCTGTTTTGCGACATTCATGTCGCTCTTTGGAAAGGCTATGAAGATTTTACGTGTGTGTCGATGTGGGCAGGGGGGCTTACTTTTTGCTTGCTCCGGTCCATGGAGAGGGCAGAATTTGGGATTTCTCCGAAATTTTCATGGACCTCTGTACTTCGACCTCGGTCATGAGCACGTCAGGCGCCGCGGCGGAGACAGGTACATAACCGCTCTCGGCGCCGCAGAAACCGTTGAACACGGATATGCGATCCGAGGTGGCCACGATCTTGTTGATGCTGGTCAAAGGCGTGCCTACGATTTCCACACCGCGCACCAACTCCTCCCGGCCATCCGGGAAAATGCGATAGACCAACTGGGGGATGCCTTTGTAGGCCTGGTATCCCCAGGTGGAGGTGTGGGTCGATCCGCCCACGATGTTTTTGATGAGCAGACCGTAGGGTTTGTCTTGTTTTTTGACCTCATCTAAGAGGCGCTTTTTTAATTCCGACATGGAGATCATCTGATCGCTCAGGACGATGGTGTTGCCCATGCGGGCCCGAGGCCTGGAGCCCGGGCTGGAGCGCCCGTGGCCGTTGGACTTCAAGAAACCCTTGATGGGCGTTCGACTTGTCAGAAAGTTCTTTAAGACGCCCTTTTTCACCAGCACGACTTTTTGGGCCTTCACGCCTTCATCATCGTAGGCGTAGGTGCCGTTGAGCTTGATGCCCTCCAGGGCGACGAGGGTCGGATCGTCGATGATGGTTAAGAATGTGGGGATGATCTTTTTGTCCACTTGGCCTTTGAAGGTTTTCCCTTCGTGATCATCGAGTTGGCGCTCGCCCTCCAGGCGATGTCCGATGACTTCATGGAAAAGCACGCCGGTGGCGTCTCCGTCCAAAATGGCCGGTCCGGTGTAGGGTTCCATGACGGGGGCCTGCCTGAGGGCTTTGAGATCGACGATGAGTTGCTTTACCTGCTTCATCAGATCCTTGTGGCTGGGCAGGTCTTTTGGGCCCCTGGCGTAGAGGGTCATCTGGTTGGTCAAGAGCATGCCATCGTCGGCCCGGGTGGCGGCGGAGACGGACAGGTTGTAGAGGATGCGTTCGCTGATCAGCCGTGTGCCCTCGCTCGTCACCAGATAGCGGACTTCTCTTGACCCATCAATGGTCATATGAGAGTCGAAGATCTCCGGGTGTTTTTCGAATATGGCGGTTGTGCTGCGGGCCAATTTTTCCCATTGGTCCTTGTCAAAATCGAGTTCTTGGCTTGCTTGAACGTGCTTGGTTCTTTTTTCTTTGGAAAAGGATCCCGCCCATTCCCCATCGTCGACCTCGGTGACTTTTTGGCTTTTGAGCTTGAGATAGGCCTTGAGGGCACCCTTGTAGGTGGCGTCGGTCAGCTGCCATAAACTGTTGCGCAGGGCTTCGGGATCTGGGTCCATGGGTCCGTTGCGCTTGATTGAATAACCCGGACTGAAGGAAAAATCGAAGGAGCGGTTCTTCTTGCCAATGTTGTCAAATTCGTAGTTGCCCACCCGGACTTCGACCCGCAGGCGTCGATTTTTCCCTCCGCCGCTGGAATAGATGGCACCGTAACGGGCCTCGATTCGGTGGTTCTCGATGTCCTTCATCTCATAAGCCACGAAGTATGGGGTTTCAAAGCCATCCATCTTCAAGTTTTTCATGGAGCGATCCATCTCGGCCGCCATGGCTCTGAGTAGCCTGGGCCGATGATCGACCTGGCTTTTTTTCTTGGCTTGGGCCGTGGACAAACTCAAACTGGCGATGATGCAGAATGCCAAACAGGCCATGATCGTTTTTTGCATATTGCACTCCCTTAATGGGCGAAAGGTTCTTGGCAGTCGGGTCGCTTGTCGCATTTGGCACAGGCCGGGCGTGCCGCCAGGTTTCTTCCCGTCGAGTTGGCCGGGCCGATGCCCACGATGCCGGTGATGGTGAGCGTGGGAATCAGGACCATGCTGGGCAGCAAATGTACGCCCGCGCTTTCGAAACCAACCAATGCGTCCAGGATGGATTGTTGCTCGATCGGCCAGTCGCACATGCCCGGGGTGAAGGCATTGCTTATGCCTCGTTGCTCTTTGGCCCCCAGTTGTCTGATGAAGTCTTCGGCTTTTCGGTGCAGGTCTTCCAGCACCAGCTGGGCGACAACGTTGAAGAGAGCCAACTCCGCCTGGCGACCTCGCTCCTGGAAATCCCGCATCAGGTTGTCGGGGCCTTTGCCCAGGGTGCTCACGTAGGCCGCCAATTGCTCGCAGCGCCTGAGTAAGGCCGCCACGCCGATGCCTTCAAAGATCGTTCCCTCTTCTAAGCGGATGGCGTTCATGCGCTTCTTGATGATGTCGATGATGGCCAGTTTGCCTTTGGGTCTGGCGCTCTGTTTCAGGTCGTGGATGAACTCCTCGACCCGACCCTGGAGGTGGGCGGGCAGTTTTTCCTGTCCACCATAGCGCTGCAGAACATCCAGCTCGCTTACTTCGATGCTCAGGGCTGGCAGGGTCACCCACCTCAAGGAACACCTCGACCGGCGGTGACGGGGGTCTGCTCTTTTTGTTCTTTGGTGATGCGCCGACCCTCTTGGGATAGCCACAGGTACCAAAGGAGGCCAAGAGAAAACAGGACCATTAGTAAATAGACACTCAGCTTGAACCAGGGGGTAGGCCGATGTTTATCTTTGGGGTTTTTCTTGCCTTTTAGTCGTGAGCCCAACTCAAGATGCTCCCTTCAATATGGAGCGAACTCTAACCCAAGTGGCCTGCGAGTTCCAGCTTCGTGGATTGTTTTGACCTGGCTTCTTCGATGAAATAAGTTTTCTCCATGCAGAATCCTTCTATTTTCCATCCAGCCTTCGTATTGGTCTGCCTCGGGATATTGCTGAGCGGCCTGCTTGCCTGGCGTCGCGGTTTGCGTCGTGGCTCGCAGAGTTTTTCTTTGTTTTTGTTCTTTTCCTTGTTTTGGCTGGCTGCCTTTGGGGGGCACCCTGACTGGCCGGTGGGCTTCTACCTGGGGGCCGATCCGCTGGTGGCCCTGGTGAGCAACCTGGCGGGCCGAGTGCTCATTCCCTTCACCCTAATCTCCTTGGCTTTCGTGGCCCTGGCCGCGGTCATGGGGCGCTTGTTTTGTAGCCATATGTGTCCCATGGGTGCCCTGATCGACTTTGCGGACCTCTTTTTTGGCAAGCGACAGAAGGCCGAGGCCAACCGAGAGACTTTTCGACCGGTCCGCAAGGCCAAATACGTCATCTTACTGAGTTTGGTGGCGGGGGCCTTGGCCGGTTTTCACTGGTTGGGTTGGTGTGATCCCATCGTCTTGTTTACTCGTTTCGCCGCCATCGTCTTTTATCCCTTTGTGGTCATGCTACAGGACTTGGGCTTGGATCTCGTTCGACCGGTGGCCGATGGGCTGGACTGGACCGGCTTGAGTTATCTGGAAGTGCAGGTGCCGGTCTTCGCCGGTGCCTTGACCACGCTCCTGCTCATGATGATTTTATTGTTGCTCGGTCGCTTACAGCCCCGATTCTGGTGTCGTCACCTTTGTCCTCTGGGTGGCATGTTGGGCTGGATCGGTCATGTCGCTCCTTATCGGCGTCGTGTTTCGGATGCCTGCACGGCCTGCAACCTTTGCGTTCGTCAATGCCCCACCGGCGCCATCCACAAGGGTGGTCTGGCCGTGGACCGGCATGAGTGCATCGTCTGTTTGCAATGCGTCCGTGTTTGCCCGGAAAACGCGGTGCGGTTCACATTCACGGGCAAGCAGGCCGAGGTAGACCATGTCGGGCCAGGCTTGTCCCGCCGAGGTTTCTTAGGTGGCCTGGGCGTGGGTCTGGTGGCTTCCGCGGGGCTGCGGGCGGATCTTCTCCACCCCCACGCCGGCCACAATCCCTTGGCTTTGCGTTCCGGTGGTCTCATTCGCCCGCCGGGTGCCGTGCCCGAACCCGATTTCATGGCCCTCTGCCTGCGATGCGGTAAGTGCATGCGCGCCTGTCTGACCAATGTCTTGCAACCCGACTGGCATCGGGCGGGTTTGGAGGGCCTGTGGGCACCCGTGATGAATCTCAGACACGCTCACTGCGAGTACGAATGCAACGTATGTGGGCGTGTTTGTCCCACCAAGGCCATCCGGTCTCTGAGCCTTGAGGAAAAACAGCACGCCAAGGTGGGCACGGCGATTATTCGCAAGGAACTCTGCGTGGCTTGGGCCGAGAATCGCCACTGCCTCATGTGCGATGAGGCCTGTCCTTACAATGCCATTTTCACGGCCAGGGATGCCACTCACAAGGTGGGCCTGCCGGTGGTGGATCCCATGCGATGCGCCGGCTGCGGCACTTGCGAGGACAAGTGTCCCGTCATCGGCGACGCGGCCATTTTCATTGTGCCCCATGGTGAGATTCGCCTGAGCGAGGGCTCTTATGTAGAGGAGGCGGAGGTCTTGGGTTTCGACTTCAAATCCAAGACCCATCTGCCGGACCAAGTTTTCGATGGGCCCACCAAGACCGCCGATAAGCAGCCGGCAATCCCCGCAAAACAACCGGACCTGCCGCCCGGCATCGGTCCGGCCGACGAAGACGAAGACATTCCCGAATTGCCTGAATAATAGACATCTGTCTTGGGCTTGGCCTATTCTGCTGTCGAAGAGATTTTTTATGAATCTGATGCGTCTTTGAAGCTTTGAGGGGTGAATGCCATGAATCGAAATTGCCTAGTCTCGTCATTGGTTTTTGTGAGCCTTGCGTTGATCTTGGGCTGTAGCCAGCCGGCCAACGGTGAAGACAAAGTCGTGGCCCGACAGGACAAGGTCAGCGACGGTCCGGCCAGGCTGGCCGGCTTGATGGGCGATGTGCGGATTGAGAATGCAAAGAGAGATAACTTCGCCGCCCGGTCGGGTATGTGGTTGACGGCTGACGATACCATCAAGGTGCCCAGTGGTGGTTTGGCTGTGGTGTGGCTGAAAAAGAGTAATTACCTTGTACGCATTGCCGATGAAGTGGAGATGCGCATTGACGATATTTTCTTGCTCGATGCCCCACCCACCGAGCTCAGCATGGCGGAGCAGATTGACGATTTGCTGACGCCCGACGAACAGAAGAACGCCGAGCGCATCGTGGGATGGCGAGCCGGCATGCGCGGGGCGGAGACCGTTGGGCACAAGCGGGAGAGGCGCGAAGAGGAAAAGGTCGCTCTGCTGGAGGTGTCCTCGGAAGAGAGCATGGCATCGCCGGAGCCCAGGCCGGCCAAGGCCAAGGCCAAGCCCAAGGCCAAGCCCAAGGCCAAGGCCAAGCCCAAGGCCAAGCCCAAGGCCAAGCCCAAGCCCAAGCCCAAGCAGGTAGCCCCTCCACCAGTCGGGTCTGACAGTGGCTTCGGTGGTGGAGCTGGAGCCGGTATAGAGGCGGACAAGCCCAGGGCAGGGAAGGAAAGAAGAGTAAGGAAGAAAAGAAGAGTAAGGAAGAAAAGAAAAGGAAGGTCTCCCATCGTGAGCAAAACTGCTCCGAGAAAGCGAAGCCGGGCAAAGTTGGATGACGGTTTCAAGGAAAAAGAGGGCGTACGGGATGATAAGGCCCTGGATGATGCCGCGCCTAAGCCGGCTGAAACAATGGCCGTGGTCTGGATGAGGGTGCTTTCGGGCGAGCTTGTGACTCAGGATGGCCCCGCCCCGAAATTGTTGCACCGACTGGCTAAGGACCAAAAATTGAAGCAAATGCTGCGCAAGTTCTTGGATTCCATGGGCCAGAAAAATGTTTCCTCCCTGGAAGTCAGGCTGCGCTTGCGCTCGGGCAAGGTGAATCGCGTCTGGTTGCAAGGTGGCCTGCCTGTGTCGAAGTATTTGAGAGAGATGGTTATCGACAAGTCCGTCTCTGGCCAGCCTGATGGTTGGGTGGTCTTGGAGCTGGGTCTCCGTTGAAGTGGATCCGACACCCCCTGTTCATCGGTGGCCTGGTGAGTCTGCTGCTGGCTGCTGGTACTGCATTCTGGCGGGCGCGGCGTTTCCCTGATGCCCTGCAGGGTTTTTTAGACAAGCTGGAGAGCAAGACTTTGGACCTGCGCTTTGAATTGCGTGGGCCACAGCCGGTGGGCGACGAGATAGCCATCCTGGCTTTCGACGACAAAACCATGGAGGCTGATCCTAATTTGGTCGCCCGCAGGGACGGCTGGGCGCGGGTTCTTTCCGCCCTGGCCGAGGCCGGGCCCAAGGTGGTGGGCGTTGATGCTTTTTTCTCCGAACCTGAGTCCCTGCTGAACCCCAGGCTACAAGACGACCTGATTGCGTATTTCAGGGCAGGCCCAAAAGAGACGGGCCCCGCTCATGCCTTGCTGGCTCGCGTGCATCATGAACCCCTGGCCGATGCTCGTTTGGCCGAGGCCATCGCAAAGGCAGGCAACCTGGTGCTGGCTATGCACCTGGGTATGGGTCGAGATGAGCCTGTTTTGGAGGATCCGGCCTTGTCCAAGGGCAAGGTGGGCCAAAGCATGCCCGGTGGGCATCCGCCTCCCGAGGCAAGCTGGGTGATGGCCTCGCTGCCGGCCTTCAACGCCGCGGCCAAGGCTTTGGGTGTGACGACGGCCCAGCAAGATGACAGTGGTGTGTTGCGTGAACTCATCATGGCGAGGGCGTACGGCCGAGGGGTTTTCGTGCCCATGGCCGTGCAATTGGTTGCGCTTTTTCGGGACTTGAGCAAGGGACGTCTGGCCTATTTGGGGGTGGGGGCCAAAGCGGAGCTTCGCATCGGCTCACAAAAGCTTGAACTAGAGCCGGGGGCCAGCATGTTGTTGAACTGGCGTGGACCGGAGGAGCACTTTCCCACCTATTCGGTGACGGACCTGGTGGAGGGCAAGCTGGACTCCGCACTGTTGAGGGATCGCATCGTGCTCTTGGGCATCACCTACTTTGGTCATGACCGCACGTCCACTTCCCTTTCAGATAATTTTCCTGGGGTCGAAGTCCACGCCACGGCAGTGGATAACTTGCTCCGGGGAGATCCCTTGCGCCGGCCGACTTGGCTTGCGGACTGCCTGCTGGTGTTCATCCTTGGTCTTTTGGTTTCTCTTATTTTTCATCCGGCCTGGAATCTGGCTCCGGTCTGGCGTCTTTTGGCCGTGGCGCTATTGACCGGTGGCGTGCTTGTCGGCCTGCAGATGGTCTTCGCATCCCATCAGATCTGGATGGCGATGATTCCCGCGATCTCCACGGCCCTGTTCGTGAGCTTGGTGGGTTTGGCGGCGGCTTACTTGACCGAAGGCTTGGCTCGCAGACGGTTGCGGCACGCTTTCGCCCACTATCTGGCCGGGGACGTCATCGACGACCTGGTCCAGAACCCCAAGGCATTGAAGTTGGGCGGCGAGCGTCGTGAATTGACGGTGCTTTTCTCCGACATTCGCGGTTTCACAAGCGTCAGCGAAGGCCTGGAGCCCGGGGCCTTGAGCGATTTGCTCAACGAATATCTGACGCCCATGACCCAGGTGGTCTTGGCGCATCGGGGCATGCTGGATAAGTACATGGGCGATGCCGTCATGGCCGTTTTTGGCGCGCCCGTGCCCTATGATGACCACCCGGTCGAGGCCTGCCGAACCGCCCTGGTCATGTTGGAGGAACTGGCCAAGCTTCAGGCGTCATGGCGCGCTCGTGGCATGACAGCCCTGGACATCGGCATTGGGGTGAACACGGGTCTGATGTCGGTGGGGAACATGGGCTCAGCTGAGCGTTTTGACTACACGGTGCTGGGTGACCAGGTTAATCTGGGCAGTCGTCTGGAGGGCTTGAATAAGACCTATGGCACCCGCATCATCGTAAGCGAGATCACCCGCCAGGCCGTGGGGGATGCGTTTGCCTTTCGGGAGTTGGATTTTGTGGCGGTCAAGGGCAAGCAGGAACCCGTGCGCATTTACGAGTTGCTGCATGTTGGCGCATCAGATCCAGAAGGAGACGCCTGGGTCTGTCGCTTCGAGCAGGCCTTGCAAGCTTACCGGGGACGCCATTGGTCCGAAGCCCAGCGGCTTTTCGCCGAACTGGTCACGGAAAGGGCCGATGCCCCGGCCGCCGTTTACGTAGAGCGCTGCAAGGGCTTTGTCGAGCAGGTTCCGCCTGAAAATTGGGATGGGGTTTATCGGATGCTTAGCAAGTAGAGTGACTCAGGGGGTCCAGACCACCGGGGGCGTGCGCGCGCAACGGAAGCCCACGTTGTTCATTCGGTTCAAGCGGTTGGTGGCGTCGCGGTAAGTTGTCTCCAGTTGGTAGTCCACGTTGTTCCAGGCACCGCCTCGGAACACTTTGCTTGTACCGGTCGCGGGTCCTGTCGGGTTGTCCGACGGAGAGATGGCCTCGGTATAGTAATTGGTCTGGTACCAATCCAAGACCCACTCGCTCACGTTGCCCGCCATGTTGAATGCGCCGAAAGGGCTGACCCCGTCTGGGTATTCGTCTGCGGCGGCCACATCCCCCACGCAAGGCACGCTGGTGCAAAGGTCGGCGTGGTTGGCGATGTCGCAGTCTAAGGGATCGCGCACCGGCATGCTGGCGTCCGGCGGGGTGGAGAAGGTGGGCTCTCCCCAGGGGAAGCTGCGTTCGTCCGGGGACAGGCCCCGGGCCGTCATTTCCCATTGGGCTTCGGTGGGCAATTGCTTGCCAACCCACTGGCAGTACGCTTGGGCCTGATTCCAGTTCAAGTTGATGGCGGGGTGCAGGCCCTTTTCCTGGTTGTACCAAAACGAGGGATCGGTGGCCGATTCGATCAGGTCCGCGCCCGCGAATTCACAGTGGTTGGCCGCCACGCAGCGCCAGTACTGAGAGATGGTCACTTCGTATTTGTCGATGAAAAAGGCGTTCATGCTGATGGCCCGTGGCGGATCCTGGTTTATCTGGGAGGCTTCGTCCGCGTTGCGCCCGCGGATGAAGGTCCCGGCGGCGATGGCCAGGTCTTCGTCAAAGCCCGCGCCGCAGTTTTCATTGGCCGTGCCGTCGCAGTTGTTGTCCCCCGGATCCAGGCAGTCTTCGGCATGGCCCGGGTAGGCTTCCGGGTTGTTGTCGTCACAGTCGGTTCCGCCCTCAACCAACACCGAGTCGAAGCCATCGCCATCCACGTCGGTCAGATCCGCGCCGGAGCAGTCTTGATCGATGCCGTCATAGGGGATTTCAGCAAAAGCCCACTCGCCGCCTGAAATCGAATTCGCGGTGCCGGGGGTGCAGCCGGGTACGGAGGCTTCTTCGCCCGTGTCACAGCAGTCCGGGGCCAGGCCTTGATCGTCACCGCCTTGTCTGCCGTCGTGGTCGAAGTCCAGTTCATCCGTGTAGCCGTCGCAGTCGTCGTCCGCGTCGTTGTCAGGTATTTCGAGGTTGCCGGGGCGGATGGACCCGTCGTTGGGTGCGCAATCCATGCAGTCCTTGATGCCATCTACGTCCGAATCGACGTTCGCAAAGCCTTCGTCGATCTGACCGTCGCAGTTGTCGTCGACGTTGTTGCAAATTTCTGTGGCGAGCGGGTTGATGTCCGGGTTGTTGTCGTTGCAGTCGTCACCACCCACCGCGGGGCTGACACTGTTGTCTCCGTCCACGTCCTGCAAGTCGTTGCCCGTGCAGTCGTCGTCGATGCCGTTGTATGGGATGTCCGACCAGGGGTTGTGATCGCCGAGATCGGGGCGTACACCCGAATCCCAGTCGTCGCAGTCGACACAGGCCGCGGCCCCGTCGTTGTCCCAATCCAGCAAACCCTCGTCGATGTCGCCGTCGCAGTCGTCGTCCAGGCCGTTGCAGCGTTCTATGGCGCCGGGGTAGATCTCCGGATCCGTGTCGTCGCAGTCTAGGCCCTCGTTGAGGGCGGCCGAGGCGTAGCCGTCACCATCGGCGTCTCCATCCACCACGAAGCTGTCTTCGCCGTCGCAGTCCTGGTCGATGCCGTCGCCGGGAATTTCGGTGGCGCCCGGATAGACCTGGGCGTCGCGGTCGTCACAGTCATCGCCCCCGGCTTCTTCGCCGTCGTGGGTATCGCCGTCCACATCCGTGAGATCGCTGCCGTCGCAGTCCTGGTCGATGCCGTCGTAAGGCACTTCAGGGTTGCCCGGGGCCCGACGGGCGTCGCCGTCGTCGCAGTCGGTGCCGCCGGCCTCCACGCCATCATAGCCGTCCCGGTCCACGTCGGTCAGGTCGGCACCGTCGCAGTCCTGGTCGATGCCGTCGTATGGAATGTCCTGGGCCAGCGGGTGGATGCTCGGGTCCGCGTCGTTGCAGTCGGCCTCGGGTGCCCAGCCGTCCCCGTCTTCGTCGGTGAAGTCGCTGGATGTGCCGCCGCAAGCCGCCAGGGCCAGCGCCGTCAGAATGGCCAGGGTCGGCCGCCAGCAAGAATGTTTTTTCGTTCGTTCAATTCGTGTCTTCATCGACGTGGCTCCTCGTTGCAAATCGTCGGGTTACGTTACACAATCCGCCTATTATGGCGGCCCGGGGTCAGGCTTGTCAATCTCGCTCGAAGACCACATCTTCAACCCGGCCTTCCATGAAATGGACTCGGGTTGTGACCACGCGGTGCTCGGGGCCGGGGCGTTGAAAGATCCAACAGGCCAATTCCACACCGTCTTTGCTTTTGCGCTCGATGCGCTCAGGCCGGCCCCAGCTTAAGAGTACGGCCTCGCTGCCCATGCCTGGCACAACCCGTCCGCCCAGGATGGCTTCTTGCTCATGGGGGGGGAATTTGCTCAGGCGTTCCGGGATCTTCAGGTCTTTCACAAAGCCGGCTCGCGTTTCGCCGTCGGGGAGGTTCAGAAAGGCTTCCTGCTGCCGATCCGTCATGAATTGCTTGCTTCGAGCGTAGAGCTCCTGGTCTGCATCGGGCATGCGGGCGAAGCGTTCGCTCAGGCTGGGGCCGCAGCCTGAACATACGGCGAGAAGCAACGAGAGTGTAAGGAGGCTAACATAGCGTCTGGATTCCATGTTTCCTTCGCTTCCGGGTTCGGAAAGGGGGTTTCCTTTTTGTCGGCTCAGTGTATGATAACGCAGGTTCCTATAAGCTAACAATATTTGGTTCCGGAGGCGGGCAAATGGACTCCGTGGTGATTGCGGGTTTGACCTTAAAGCAGCTTTTGATGTACGCGGGCATCGGCGTGGGGGTTATGGTCGTTTCGGGTTTTATCAGCCGTATGTTCCATTCCGCCAAGCCCAGTCCCATGCACAAGCTGGCACGCTGTACCAACTGCACTTGGACGGGTCAGGTCAGTCGACACGCCCCCCGATGCCCCCGGTGCAATCAATCAATCCGCTTTGGCGGCGGCTGAGGTCTGTATGAGGGATATCATCGGTATGGTGTTGGCGGGTGGACGGGTGGCCGAGCTGAGCGTGCTCACCCTGGCCCGTCCCAAGGCTGCGGTGCCCTTTGCCGGGCAATACCGCATCATCGATTTTGCCCTGTCCAACCTCATGAGGGCGGGTATCGAGCGGGTGGGTGTTTTGAGCATGTATCGCTCATCCTCGTTGATCGATCATTTGGGGGTGGGTCAACCCTGGGACATGATGGGGCGGGGACGGGGATTGAAAATTTTACCGCCCTTCACCGATCATGCTTCCAGTCAGTGGTATCGAGGCACGGCCGACGCTGTTTACCAGAACCTCGGCTATGTGAGGCGCCACAAACCCCGTGACGTGATGGTCTTGTCCGGTGACCACATTTACAACATGGATTTCCGTCCATTGATTGAGCGGCACAGGGATTGCGATGCGGACATGACCATGGTGGTCAAATCGGTGGATCCCGAGCAGGGAAGTGGTCGCTTCGGCTTCGCCGAGGTGGATGCGGACATGCGCGTGCGTGGCTATGAGGAAAAACCAGCCAAACCACGCAGCTCTTGGGCTTCGATGACCATCTATTTGTTCAAGACCGAGGTGCTCAAGGCGCGCCTGGAGGAGAACGCCCGTACGGGCAGATCCTTGCAGCTTTACGACGAGGTGCTGCCATCCATGGTGGCTTCGGATAAGGTTTATGCTCACCCCCTTGAGGGGTATTGGAGTTATGCGCGTACGGTGGACGCTTATCATGAAGCCCATATGGATCTTTTGGGTGATGAGCCGGCCATTTCTTTGGGCGACTGGGGTGTGCGCAGCCGGGCTTGGATGAGGGGCTTGGGCGATCAGCCGCCATGCCGAATTGAGGCTGGTGGCTCGTGCAAGGAGTCGGTGGTCAGCCAGGGTGTCACCCTGGCGGGTCGGGTGGAGCGAAGCGTTCTGAGTCCAGGTGTCGTGGTGGAGGCCGGGGCGATCGTGAAGGACAGCGTATTATTGCATGACGTACATGTTCGGGCCGGCGCCGTGCTGGATCGGGTGGTGCTGGACAAGGGCGTTGTGGTGGGTGCAGGCGCCAAATTGGGTCATGGTGAAGTGCTCGGACCCAACGAGGCCCTGCCCGAAGCCTTGGCCTCGGGCTTGAGCCTGGTGGGCAAAAGGGTGCATCTGCCCGATGGCGCGGTGATGGGCCGCAATTGCGTGGTGGAGCCGAAGGTGCGGGAGGAAAGCTGGCCTTCGGGAGGGCTTGCCTCGGGTACCTGCCTGGGTCGTTGCCAAGGAGGTGAGGCATGAAAAAGCCCCTGGTCATGTTGTTGGCGGGCGGTGGCGGTACGAGATTGAGCGTATTGGTCAAGCATCGCGCCAAGCCAGCCGTGCCTTTCGGTGGCGCTTACCGCATCATCGATTTCGCGCTGAGCAACGTGATGCATGCCGAGCTGGACCATGTGGGGATTCTCACGCAGTACAAGCCTCTGTCCATGATGGAGCACGTCGGGGTGGGCGAAGCCTGGAATCTGAATGGTCATCTTCGTGGTGCGCACATCTTGCCGCCGCGTACCGGAGAGGCTGATTCGGATTGGTACCAGGGTACCGCGGACGCCATCTGGCAGAACATGGATTTCATGTCTTCCTTGAAGCCCGAACGGGTGCTCATCCTGTCCGGCGATCACATTTATCACATGGATTATCGACGCATGCTGGAAGAACACATGGCCAAGAAGGCCGACGTGAGCATCGCGGTGATGGAAGTGGCCGCCGAGGACGTCTCTCGCTTCGGCATGATTTGGAGCGACGAGGAGGGTTTCATTTCTCGTTTCGAGGAGAAACCGGCCAAGGCGGACACGCGGCTGGCCTCCATGGGTATCTATTTGTTCGAGTGGTCCTGCCTGGAAGAGGCCCTGCAACAGATCGTGGCCACCCGTGTGGGCAATGATTTCGGCCACGACGTATTGCCCCACTTGCTCGGCAAGAAGCGCATGATCACGCATCGCTTCGACGGATACTGGCGTGACGTGGGTACCATTTCGTCTTATTTTCAGGCGAGTATGGACGCTTTGGACAGGGCCAGCGGTTTGGATTTGGACGCCTGGCAGATCAGCACCCAGGATGTCACACATCAGGATGGGGATCGCACACCGGCTTGTTTTATGTCGAGTTCTGACTGCAAAGACGTGCTGGTGTCCGCCGGTTGTCGCATCGCCGGCGATGTGCGGCGTTCGCTTCTGTCGCCCGACGTGGTGGTGGAGGCCGGGGCGCTGGTGGAGGACTCCATCTTGATGCACGGAGTGCATGTGGGTGCCGGAGCCGTGGTGCGCCGGGCCGTGTTGGACAAGGGTGTACAAGTGGGGGCGGGGGTTCGGATCGAGGCAGGTGATGCCAAGGTGACCAACGTCCAATACGAAAAGTGCAGCTTGGCCGGCATGACGGTGGTGGCCAAGGATGTAAGTTTGCCGGCGGGATTGAGCCTGGGCTCAGCTGTGGTGGTGGAGGCGGGGGTCAAGGAATCGGATTTCCCTTCCTCGGTACCGGCCGGCGCGACCATCTCGCCAGGTTGCTGATTTTTTAGAAAATTTGCATCTAACGGAAGTTTGTACCCTTCGCAAGAATGCTGGGTGATCTATCTTTGGGTACAGCTAATTTGCGAGGCTACACAAAGTTGTACCCATCGAAAGAACACCTGTTGATTAATATGTTGGGTACATCTACTTTGCGAGGGTAGCAAAGTTGACAGATTCCTTTAAGTGCTGGTATATTCGGCACGTTTTGAACAACTTCTGGACAGACCTCGGTTTTTAGCGAGGAGGCGAAATGGCTGGTCCCCCAGGCAGGCCGCGGCAGGTAGCCATCACCGACGAGATGTGGGATGTCTTCGGTGCTTTGGCAGAAGAGTCGGGCTTGGAAGTGGAAGTTCTGATTAATCAAGCCATGTTTGAGATGGCTGTCCGGTTGGGCTACGTAACCCCCGCGCCGGTGGATATGGAAGCGCCGGCGGGTGAGGATGAGTTTGAGGCATCCCCTCCGCCTCGGTCCAAACCACCCAAGCCGGCGGCCAAGCCGTCCAAACCCAAGGGGCAGAAATTCGCCAAGGGTCGTACGCGGGAAGCCGGGGCTCGGTCTTCGTCTTCGGGCTCCCCCAAACGGCCACCGCGTCCAGCACCTCGTACGGCCAAAGAGCCCCCGCAGAAAAAGGGTCTTTTCGTCGTAAACGAGGACGGCGATACAGAGAAGATCGACAAGGATATCTACATCATCGGTCGCTCTTCAAAGTGCGACCTGGTCATCAACTCGGTCAAGGTCTCTCGTGAACACGCCATCATTACCCGCGAGCGAGGCGACTATTTCATCGAAGATTTGGGCTCGGCCAACGGCACCTGGTACAAGGGCGAGCGTATCGAGAAGATGAAGATCCGGGATGGTGACGAGATTTTCATCTGCGATGAGAAGTTTAAGTTTGTCGTAAGATAGTTTCTTGTTGAACTGTGATACTGGATTCAAGGCACCCTTCTGGGTGCCTTTTTTTCACTGCTTGATGCTGCGAAATTGGGGGTGATCCAGACGGCCGATGAGGCTGAAATGGAAGGAGCCGTCTTTGCCTTTGGCCCGGTTCACTTGGCTTGTGGCCATGGACTGTAGCTCGGGGGGAATCTTGTCTAGGAACTCTTGGAATTTGGCATCCGAGAGCTTGAAGTGCACCTTGGTCTTGGCGGTCATTTTTGATAGCTGCTTTTGTAAGAGGAAATAACCTTCCATGTCGGCTTCCGCATCATCCGAGCTGATCTTGAAGGTCTTGATCTCCGCTTTTCCTTTGTCCAGCAGCAGTTCGATTTGGGGTTTGCCCAGGGCGATGCTGGGTGAGTTGAATCCCTTGATCTTGCCTTCGCCGAGTGAGGCTTGCTCCAGGTTGAGTTGGATTTTGCCTTGGGTTTTTTTGACGTCCTTGTTCAGCTCCAGGTCGATTACGCCACCGAGCTTGCCCGCAAGCGGCAGACCCAAGAGATCTTGCCAGATGGGTAGCTTGCCCAGGTCCAGGGCGGTCAGTTTCAGATTCATGGCCGGCTTCTCTTCATCCAAGCTGATATCGCCTGTGATGCGGCCGGATAAGAGTTCCAGATCGATGCTCACATCGCGATCGCCGACCAGGAGGCCAAGCAAAGAGATGCTGGCTTCGACTCGCTCCAGAAGGAGTGAAAAGCCCGGTTCACCTTCCGCCTTGGAGGGTTTCATGAGTCGGACCGAGGAGGCCTCAATGCCATTGGGGAAAGAAGTCTCCAAGGTGGCGTAGCTCAGCTTCATGCCCGTCTGGCTCTCTGCTTGTTGCTTGATGCGTTCGCCGATCATCTCAATGGGAAAGCCCTGGATCAGAAAGAAGACCGTTGAGAGCAGGAAGAACAAAGGATAGACCAGCGCTTTGACCCATGTGCTCTGCATG
>JAUVAM010000635.1 GCA_030591745.1 Deltaproteobacteria bacterium | reverse complement strand
TGCGTACTTTCTTCAGCGTCCTCTGCAAATCAGTTAAGAGCTCGGCCTTCTCGCCCTGCGCTTCGGGCACCAGGCGAGATGCGGAAAGCACGAGCCTCATGGTCGAATCAGCTCCCGCGACCCGTTGACGCTCACGCAGAGAATAAGTCACCGCTTGTTCCTGTTCCGGGCTATCCGCCAGCACAACCAAAGGCGTCTCGGAAAAACCCAGTAAGCGGTTAACCTCTCGATCCAAACGATAAGAAGGGAGGCTTGGCGCTTCCATGCTGCCGAAGTCGTAGTCGAACTTCAGACCCACGACGAAAAAAAACGGGGCGGCCAACACGACCGAAACCAGAGCAAACAAAATGAGACGAGCGGGGCCCGCCGATAAGAAAGGCGACTCAGAACTGGCCACTGACAGTTTGCGGGGACGCCAGCCAAAACCCTCGGCCAATCCCAGCATGGCGGGCAACACGAAGGTGAAAGCAAAAACAGCCAGACTGATGCCAAAAGCGGCCACCAGACCAAACTCATGAAAGGCTCGGAAATCCGACAAGCTGATGGCCACAAAGGCGGACAGGGTTGTCAAACCAGCCACCACCACGGCCCGGCCGGTGTGCATGAAGGTCAAACCCAGCGCCTCGCCCGCCTCGACTCGACTCCGCTCCGACTCATAACGCCCCAGCAGATGAATGCCGTGATCAATGCCCAGTCCAAGAAGAATTGCGGCAACCAAACCGGTCAAAATGTTCAACTGCCCGAAGCAAAGAGACGCCAGCCCCAGGGTCCAGACCAGGGACAAGGCCAGGGGAAAGATGACCAAGAACACTGCGGCAAAGCGCCTGAAATGAAAAACCAGCACCAGCAACATCAAGCCCAGGGCCAGATAGGAACTCCTTTGCAGATTGGCCGTCATGTGAGCCTGCAATTCGGGCCGCTTCTTGTATCGACCGGTCAGGCCCACCTGCATGTCGGGCCCGTATGCCGACAGGTCCATGTCACCGATGATCTCCTCGACCTGCTCGATCAATTTCAGCGAACGGTCCATGTCCGCGGCCAAGAATGAAGGCTTGACCATCAAGAGCACCCGGCGAGTTTTGGGGTAAAGAAAATAGCCCTCCCCTTCAGCCACCGACAAAAGATCGATGTCCGCCCGTGCATCCATCCTGGCGCGCAGGTCGGAAAAATCCAGGCTGGGTGGCTTTGTTTCCTCCAGAGAGACAAACAAAGGATTCCGATCCTTTTTTTCCCAACGGATGCGATCCCGGATGCGCTGCTCCAGTTCAATCAAGTCTTTAGAATCCGCGAAATACAATGCCCGATCCCGGAAGAAACCCACCGGGCTCTTGTGGTCCACGTACCGCACGTCTTCCAGGCTTTGCAATCGGGGGACCAGATCATCGACGAAGCGCCTGAGGGCCTCTGGCTCGGCGTTCATGCCCACGATGACCAGATGACCCAGGCCGCCGAAACGCTCCGCCACGCCGTCCAAATTCTTTACGCTCTCGGCATCCTTGGGCAAAAGAGCCGTCATGTCGGCATCCAAGTCCAAAGACCCCACGGGGAAGCCCATCAAAATAGTCAAAAGCAAACAAAGACCCAATGTCAGCCAGGGTCGGCCGAAAGCCGCCTGGGCCAAGTGAGCCAAAACCCGCTCGAGCCAATGGCTCTGATTCCCTTTCTTGCCGAGGCCTGGGTCCATCGAAAACATGGCACATGCTCCAGCCTCCGCGCGTGTATGTCAATCTGCTTCTGTTGTAAAAAATTCTTGGTCCATCAAGAAGCCTGTGCTTTGCTCTTCCTTATCAACAGCACACAGATTCAGGAGGGCCTCATGGATTTATGTCCAGCGTTTATCGACCCGGTCAATCGCTATGAGAGCAAGTTGGACCGAGACCTGTACCGGACTTCGACCAAACAATTCGAAGACGGGCAATATGAAACGTCCTTCAGGACCTTCATGAACTACGTCAACCGTGAAATGGCCGAGGGCTGCGAAATCGAGCCCAAGCGATGGCAGTTGCCCCATGGTTCCCTGGTTGTGGACCTGAGCATCAAAGACGACCTGTTCGAAATCAAGGTGCCCTTCATCAAGCTGCCCGCCGATCGCCTTGCACCTATTCTTCGCCGCAGCCTGGATATCAACACCAACGTGCTGACCTTGTCTCAAATAAAGCGTTCAGACGACGGGCTCTACTTTCACTATTCATGCCCCATGGCCTTGGCCGAGCCATTCAAGATCTACGGGATCATCAGAGAGATATGCATCAACGGGGACAGCTACGATGACGAGTTCATTGAGGAGTTTGGCGCCGAGGCCTTGCGAGAGAAGCAAGTCACCTACTTACCCGAGGATGTAATCGAGAAGGCCTGGAACCAGTTCCAGCAGATCCTGGACGAAGCCATGCGTTACGACGAATACTTCGTCGCGAAGCGCTGGAACGGACTATGCGTCGACATCCTGGGCTACGCCCTGATGAAGATCGACTTCTCCCTCGCCCCACAAGGCTACCTGCGCAGCAAGATTGAAAAAAGCATCTCCTGGCTTTGGTCGCGTAGGCCGATAGAAGAGATACTGGCCAACCTGCGCCAGGACTT
>JAUVAM010000346.1 GCA_030591745.1 Deltaproteobacteria bacterium | reverse complement strand
GGCGTCACGAGGAAGAAGCTTCAACTTATCCGGATCGTAAGAAGCCAGATGCTCAGCCAAACCGGAACCACCGCAACAGCTGTGGCTTTTCGTCAAGCTATGCGAATAAAACTCGGACACCAGCTTGTGGACATCATTTTTCTTCGCCATGGTTTCAGCCTCCTTGTGCGGACTCATGTACTTGAGAGCGTCTTTCAACAGCAGGAACGACAGCGGTCCTTGTCCGCCAGCCAAGTCTTCAATTTCCGCTCCAATCCCTTGTCTTTCAGCCCCTCGATGAGTTTTCGATTGGCACCAATAAGCGCAGCCACTTCCTTCGTGGGCTTTTGGGCCAAGCGATAGTGCACCCAAATGCCGTCTCGCCTGTCGTCGAGCAAACCAACGTTCTTCAAATAGCGAAGATGCCTTGAGGCTTTGGACTGGGTGATGGCCAAGACCGCCTCCACATCGCAAACGCAGAGTTCGCCGTGAGCCATGATCATGGACAGGGCGGCCAAACGGGTCTCGTCGGATAAGGCCTTGAACAAATCAGCATAAACGCGCATCTCGCCTCCTTTTGACACCCATGCATATACCCGCTTATGCGGTTACGTGCAAGTGTTATTTTTGCCTTCGCTCGCTGAGAATGACGGGAAAGGAATTATTGGTCGCGACGCAAAAAGGGCAGGAAGCCCAGGATAAAAACAAAAAGCAGCGTAAAAATCCAAGCGGAGGGTTTGCCGGCGGCGGTGGCGCAACCTTCGTCCAGGCCGCAACCTTCTTCGATGCTGTCGTCTTCGACCCGGCGGCATTGCCCCATTGAGCCATCCAGGGCGCAATGTTCGCAAGGCCGCTCACAGGCATAGTCACAGCAAACCCCGTCGGCACAGTGATTCGACAGGCATTCGGCGGCATCAGCGCATGCCGCCCCCTGCCCCTTGGTGGCATTGAGAAAAGACTGTATGAATTCGTCGAATCGATCCACCTGCGTGCTGCATCCATATTCGGCGCAACGCCAATCACCGTAAGAGGTGATGCCGGCTACGTACTCCACCCCATCCCTTGTCACAAAAGCCGGGCCTCCACTGTCGCCGAAACAAGGACCACCCAATTCCTGGTCATAACAAATCGTGTTGACCGCGGCCGGTCGTCCCAGACCCGAACAACTGCCTTCGTCGTCGCAAACAAAACCCAAGACACCCGTGACCGTGAGCTTTCGAGTAAATTGCCCCAGTTCGTTGCGCCCGAAACCGGAGAAAACCAAGGGGCCCCCCACATCGTCATGGGTCAAACTCAGACCGGCAGGCAAGGCCGGGATGGGCAAGATGCCGTCTGGGGCCGGCTCCGCCAGGTACAAAAGCGCGATGTCATTAATCAGACTGTATGGTTCGTATTCGGGATGCAAACGTGCGGCGATCACTTTGCGCATGGGCGCGGCCTGGGTCTCGTTGCCGAAGATGGCCTGAAAACGAGTACCGTCACGCCGATAAAGACAGTGGCCCGCGGTGAGCACCACCCGGGGTGCGATCAAGGTGCCGGAACACAAAGCCGCCTCATCCCAGATGGCCACAACGGCCATATGAGCCGGATCCGTATCCGGCACGCCATCGATGATAGCCTGCCGAAGCGCCGCCGGCGTCACGCTGTCCTCGGTCGTGCATCCCACCCAAGTCACGAAACCAAACAGAATCACGAAGCCCAACAAAGTCCGTTTCATTTCAAATCCTCTTTCGACCCACGGCAACAATCGAAATGCCCGGCAAGGGCAATAGGGGCTCAATCTTGGACAGCATGGGGACCAGGCTGTCATATAGCTTGAGCTGTACCTTGCTCAGTTTCGTACTCCCCATAACCTTGGCGTTCAGCCACCAACCCAAGATGGCCAAACCGTTAAAATTCTGCAGATGCTCTACATCCAGACCGGCCTCTCGCAGCAGGCTATCCACCGCCTCCCGCGTATATCGACGGTGATGGCCCAAGGATCGGTCCATCTCGCTCATCAGAAACTCATGCTGCGGAACCAGCAAAATCAAACGCCCACCCGGCTCCAGAGCCCCGACCAGTCGGCGCAAGGCGGCCGCGTCCTGCTCCACGTGCTCCAGCACATTCAGACAAACCACCGTATCGTATTGCCTCGACAGATTGGCGAAGTCCTCATCCGAGTCCAAATCCAATTTCCGCACATCCACGGTGTCTTGCTCCCCAAAGGCCTGCTCGAGCAAGCGCAGATACTCAGGGTCCCTGTCGGAAAGGGTCAACCGCTCGCGCTTGGGAAGCAGGCGGGAGATATTGGCGATGCCCGACCCCACCTCCAGAATGCGTTGGCCAAAGAAGGGCTCAATGGTGTCCACCATCCAGGAGGAAAAACGACGCGTGGCCGAGAGCGACTCCAGCACATACTGGCCGTATCGCTCAGAGAAGCAGTCATCCAGCATCCAGTATTTGGAAATAACGAAGAGGGCCTCTACCCCGTCCCGCCAGCCGATCTTTTTGCCCTCAGTGTAATCGCGGCCATAGTAGCTGATGGGCACCTCATAGACCACGCACTTGCGCTTGGCCACCTTGGCCGTGATCTCGGGTTCGATGCCGAAGCGCAGGGAGCGAATGGGGATGGTGCGCAAGATATCCGCGCGGAACACCTTGTAGCAGGTTTCCATGTCGGTCAGATTCAAGCCCGTGGTGATGTTGCTCACGAAGGTCAGCAGGCGGTTGCCCAATTCATGGTGATAGTTAAGCACCCGCCGACTGGAGGCCGAAGCGAATCGCGAGCCATAGACCACATCGGCCCGCCCGGAAAGGATGGGCTCTAAGAGTCGCATGTAATCGCCCGGGTCGTACTCCAGGTCCGCGTCCTGAAAAATGGCTACATCGCCGCGCATCTCCTCGATGGCTCGAATGACGGCCGCGCCTTTACCCAGGTTTTTCGGTTGGTGAAAAACACGCACTTTCTCCGGATTGGCCGCCTGCAACTCGTCGATTTTCTCGGCGGTGCCGTCGGTGGAGCCGTCATCCACGATGATCAACTCTCGATCCAGTCCTTCCGGCAACGGCGCCTCCAGCACCTTGTGCACCAGGCGCTCGACAAAGGCACGCTCGTTGTAAACCGGAATGAGAATGGAAAACAGCTTGGCGTTCATACGATCTCCCGTGCCGGTTGCGGCACCACCCAAGTGTATGCGACCCAAGTCGGATGGACAATTATATTGCGGATTGATATTTAAAAAAACCCAGACCCTATTTTTTGCAAGGAGGAAATCATGAAAATCGCATTG
Organism: Deltaproteobacteria bacterium; assembly: GCA_030591745.1. Next base: position 1,960 of record JAUVAM010000346.1, on the reverse strand, counting down.
TTTGCCTTCAACGGAGATCCCATGTGCTTTGTCCACGTCCTGCTCAATGCTTTTGATTTAAAAGAGCGAGGCAAGGAAGTCACCATTATCTTGGAAGGGTCTGCAACCAAGCTGGCCCAAACCTTCCACGAGGACCCCAAGGCCCCCTTCGCGCCACTCTATCAGAAGGCAAAAGACGCGGGCCTCATCGGCTGCGTGTGCAAGGCCTGCGCCAACAAAATGGGATCCTTGGCCGCCGTGGAGGCCCAGGGCCTGGATGCCTGCGGCGAGATGAGCGGCCATCCCAGCATCGGTCGCTATCTGGACGAGGGCTGGGACGTATTGACCTTCTGACGACCAGCGCACATAATAATGGGGTACTTTTGTCGTCCCCCATAAAGAGAGGATGGGCGTCATGCCGCGAAGCGACCGCCATTTGATGTTCTACGTCTTGACTATCATGATTCTTGGCCTGTCAGGATTGTGGTCCTGCACCGACGATGTCGCCGTCTCGCTGTGCTCTGTGGACGAGGACTGCTCGGACGGTGAAATTTGCCACATGGGCGTTTGCCGTCAGGAATGCACTACGGACATGGACTGTGCGGTAGACGAGATATGCGAAGCGGGAGCCTGCCTGCTGCCCTGCTCATCCGATGAGGCCTGCCCCAGCGGAGAGATCTGCATCAACGGCTTCTGCCAGCCCGAGCCCAGCCAAAGCGACGGCGGAGACGGTGAAGACGGTGGCGGCGATACCTGTTTCGATCAAGACAACGATGGCTATGGCAGAGGCTGTGCCTTGGGCGACGACTGCAACGACCTGAACAACACGGTCCATCCGGGAGCCGAAGAGCTTTGCGAAGACAACCTGGACAACAACTGCGACGGAAACATCAATGAGAACTGCGCATGTGAGCCCGGCTCCGTGCAGCTCTGCTCCAGCGTGGGGGATCCCATGAGCCTCGCGCCACCCATGCGGTGCAGGCCCGGGATCCAGGCCTGCGTTAACGGAACCTGGTCGCCCATCTGCGAAGACGAGGTGGGGCCCGTTGAGGAAACCTGCAACGGCATCGACGACGACTGCGACGGCGACGTGGACGAAGGCGTCATGGATCCGCTGGGTGGCTGCAACTCAACCATTCCCCCTGAGGACTGCGGCCCCACGGGAGAAGGCAACGGCATCGACGACAACGGCGACGGCAGCGTGGATGAGGGCTGCAGTTGTATCGTGCCTGACTACGACCCGAATCTGCCCCGCACCGGACAACCTTGCTATTCGGGGCCCATTTACACCCTCGGCGTGGGCATCTGCCAGGGCGGCACGAGGGACTGCCTGAGCAACGGCACTTGGGGACCTTGCGTCGGCGATACCTTGCCGGCCACTGAAATCTGCGGCGACGCCTTAGACAACGACTGCGACGCATGGGTGGACGAGGGTTGTCCCTGGTGCACGACGCCCAGCCCCGAAGAATGCACCGGCATCGACGACGACTGCGACGGAATCATCGATAACGGCGTGCTGAACGGCTGTGGCGGTTGCGGGTCGGCGGACGCGGCGGAAACCTGCGGCGACGGCCTGGACAACGACTGCAACGGCCAGGTCGACGACGGCTGCCCGGAATGCTACGAGGACATGCCCTGCTACCCTGGCCCGCCTGAGACCGCCAACGTCGGCACCTGCGTTTTCGGCACGCGCTCCTGCGACGGCGAGTTCTGGTACCCCTGCACGGGCTTCGTGCTGCCGGCACAAGAACTCTGCGGCCCGAGCGGCACGGGGAACGGCATCGACGAGGACTGCGATGGCCAGATCGATGATGGCTGCATCTGCCCGGATGGTGCGACGCAGTACTGCGGCGATGGGGCCGGTGCCTGTACTTACGGCACGCGAACCTGCGCCAACAACACATGGGGACCTTGCGAGGGCGGTACGGGTCCCTTTCCCGAGGTTTGCGACGATCTGGACAACGACTGCGACGGCCTGGTG
>JAUVAM010000431.1 GCA_030591745.1 Deltaproteobacteria bacterium | reverse complement strand
TGGCTCATGGTCGAGACCTCACTGAACGCGCACGGCGTCGTCTTTGCATGCGTCCATGCAGGTGCCGCACTGGATGCAATCGGCTTGTTTGATGGAGTGGGGCTTGTTTTTCTCGCCGGTGATGCAGTCGGTGGGGCAGGGCCTGACGCAGGCCCCGCAACCGGTGCACTTGGCCTCGTCGATGGTGTAGGTGATGAGTGACTTGCATACGCCAGCCGGACATTTCTTGTCGTGGATGTGGGCTTCGTATTCGTTTCGGAAATAGCGCAAGGTGCTCAAGACCGGGTTGGCGGCGGTCTGGCCCAGGCCGCAAAGAGACCCTTCGGTCATGGCGGCACCAATTTCTTCCAAAAGCTCCAGATCGGCTTCTTCTCCCTTGCCGATGGTGATGCGTTCCAGGATCTCGTGCAGGTAAGTCAGGCCCTCGCGACAGGGCGTGCATTTGCCGCAGGATTCTTCCATTAGAAAGTCCACGAAGTACTTGGCCACGTCCACCATGCAGGTCCGGTCGTCCATGACGATCAGACCGCCGGAGCCCATCATGCTGCCCACTTCGGTCAGGCTGTCGAAGTCGACCGGCAGGTCCAGTTTTTCATCAGGCAGGCAACCGCCGGAGGGGCCGCCGGTTTGCACGGCCTTGAACTTACGTCCATTGGGGATGCCGCCGCCGATTTCGAAGACGATTTCCCGCAAAGAAATGCCCATCGGTACTTCCACAAGGCCGGTGTTGTGCACGTTGCCCACCAGGGAAAAGAGCTTGGTGCCCGTGCTGCCGCCCCAGGGGTTTTCGCTTACGTCACCGGTGCCGATGCCCGCGAACCACTCGGCGCCGCGGCCGATGATCTGCGGGATGGTGGCCCAGGTCTCAACGTTGTTGAGCACCGTGGGCATGTCCCGATAACCGTATTCAACGGTGTGTACATACTTGGCCCTTGGTTCGCCGACCCGTCCCTCCATGCTGGCCATCAAGGCCGTGGATTCGCCGCAGACGAAGGCACCCGCGCCCTGATGGACCTTGATGTCGAAGTCGAGGTCTGAGCCCATGATGCCTTTGCCCAGGAGCCCCCACTCTCGAGCCTGATCCAGGGCCTTGTTGAGTCGTGCCAGGGCCAAGGGGTATTCCCGGCGGATGTAGACGAAGCCTTCCACTGCTCCGATGGCCATGGCACCGATGATCATGCCTTCGATGACCGCATGGGGGTCGGCTTCCACGATGGAGCGATCCATGAATGCGCCCGGATCGCCTTCGTCGCCGTTGCAGACCACGTAGGGCGTGACCTTGCGAGTCTGGGCGGCCTTGGCGCAGGTTTGCCACTTGATGCCGGCCGGAAAGCCGCCGCCGCCGCGTCCGCGCAAGCCGCTTCGAATGATGCTTTGTACGACGGCCTCGGGCTTGGTCTTTTCCCGGAGCAGCTTGGCCAGGCCCTGATAGGCCCCGCGCCGGATGGCGTCCAGGATGTCTTCCGGATCGATGAGCCCGCGGTTGCGAAGGGCGATGGCCTGCTGCTTGGCGAAGAACTGAATGTCTTTTTCCAGCGGGATGGGCTTGTCGCCGTCGGGGGTCCTGAACATGAGTCGTTCGACCGGCTTTTTGGCAACGAAATGGCTTTCGATGAGCTCGGGTACGTCTTCGAGTTTGATTTTCTCGTAGAACACGCCCTCGGGTTGCACCACGCAAATGGGACCGTGGGCGCAAAAGCCGTTGCAGCCGGTGGCGAGGACTTTGAGTTCCTTGTCCAGGCCCTTTTTCGTGATTTCTTCGCGCAGGGAGTCGCAGACACTCTGGGAGCCCGCGGCCACGCAGGCTGTGCCGGTGCAGGCCATGAGCACGGCCTTGTGCTCCTCGTATTTTTTGCCGGCGTCAGCAGCCAGGGTCTCTAAATTGTCGAGCGTGACTTTAGGCATCGTCCACCTCCTCGGCCTTTGCTGCTTTGCGTTGGTGGCGTTTGAGCAGACGCGCCACCTTGGAGGAATCGATTTCTCCGAAGAGATCCTCGCCCAAAGTCACCACGGGGGCCAAAGAACAGCAGCCAACACAGCGCACCCCTTCCAGGGTGAATTTGAGATCCTTGGTGGTGCCGCCGGGCGGGACGTCCAACTCGCGGCTGAAGGCATCCAGCACCCTTTGCGCGCCGCGTACGTGACAGGCGGTGCCGGTGCAGACCTGGATGGAGGTCTCACCCCGGGGCTCCAGTGAGAAAGCCTTGTAGAAGGTGCCGATGTGATACAGCTGAGCCAAATCCGCGTCGGTGGCTTCGGCGATTTGCTCCATGGCCACGCGCGGCAGATGGCGATAGGTGTCCTGTACGTCTTGTAACATTTCGATGACAAACTCTCGGTCCCGATTCCATCGGTCCAAGATGGCGTCCACTTTTTGGGGATCGACTTGGATGGTCGTCATGGGGCGTCTCCCTTTAGGGACTTTCCACGCTGATTTCCCAGCGAGGTCGGTTGTTTAAGGCCTTGGCCACCAGGCCCTTGAGCTTTTTGTTGCGGAAGACCGAGCCCAGGCCCCCGCGACCAGCCTGCTTGAGTCGGGGCACCTGGCGCCGGAAATCGTAAAAAGACGAGTTCAGGCAGCCGATCAGGGTGTGGTCGGCGCCACGTCCAGCCGAAATAACCGAGACGCTTTGCAGCTCTTCGTGGCTGTCGGCGTACATGTGGTGCAGCTGGTCGGCCAGGTCGTAGGAGTTGACCTCTTCGTGGGGCGCGGTCTCGAGGGTCACCCGGTTGAGCTTGCCGTCGATGATGACCAGCACGTCTTCTTCCGCCTTGCCTTGAAGCTCCAAAGCGTCGAAGCCCGCGAATTTGAGCAAGGGGCCGAAGTGCCCGCCCACGTTGGAGTCCATCACGGAACCCGTGGTGGGGGAGATGCCGGTGATGATGCTCTTGGAGGTACCCGAGTAGGCCGGTGAACCACCCAAAGGGCCGCAGGAGATACAGATTTCGTTTTGCGGATCGTCCCAGGCGATGGGGCCCGGCAGGGCCTTCCACATCAAATAGAGATCGAAACCCTTGCCGCCGGTGAAGGTCTCTTTCATGTAGTCCGTCACCGGTTTGATCTCGATGCGATTGTCCGTCAGGTTGACATAAAGGGTTCGTCCGGCGTAACCGCCCTTGACCTTGACCGGCTCGTAATCCAGCCTTGCAAGTTCCTTGTGGGCCGCTTTCATCTCAGAAAGTTCCATTTGCACCTCAGGTAAATGAGCTTGCCCTCTTTATACCTGCCTGGCATCTGAGATCAAGAGTAGTGAAATGGGGTATGGGAACCGGGTGGGAACCTAGTAAAAATAGATGGGAAATCCAGGACTTTCCCATGTTTGCGCCTTCTGTCTGGCCATGGCATCCGGGGGATCGAAAGTGTAGACCAGTCTCCCCGGGCGAAATACTTCACGAATCATGTCGTAGATTGCCTTGACCTCGTCGACCTCCAGAAGTTCTTCACCGCGGGCCGCCGTGTAGACGGTGAAGCCGTACAGGATTCCCTCGCTGGGATCATCGATGCGCACGATGTTGCCCGAGAAATATTGGCGAGTTTCGCGTTGGAGAATCAGGTCCAGATAGCCCTGCTGATCGAGCTCGGGAAAGCGTTCGGCGAAGACGGTTTTCAGAAATTCGATATGGTAAAAATAGCGATTGAGGTTTTGAAACAGCGTCGGCAGGAGATTCGGGTCGTCTTTTGCCGGGGCCATGTACTTGGTGACGCGGTCGGAATTCGGGAGGTATCCAACAGCCTGAGTGATGACCTCGAAGTCATCGTCCGTGTCGATTTGATCCATGCAGACGGGTCCTGCCGGATCTCCGTCGTCTATGCAGACGGATATTCTTTCCGGCTCACCACAACCCAAAAGGAGGAATAGGGTCAGGGACACAAGTCCTGTCAGTCGTTTCATCGTCCATCCTCCCTCATCGGTTCTACTGCCAAATCAGTTGCAGTAGCCTCATGCTGCCCACCCGCAGCGTGAGCCTCTCATTTGCGGACTCGATGGAGGCCTCCCGATAACGCAAGGCTTGGGAGCACCAGTTCGCAAGCCAGGTGCGCTCCAGGAATCCGTTGACCAGCTCGGCTGTGATTTCCACCTGGCCATCTTCATCCGGGGCATCGCAGAGGATGGAGGCGACGGGTGGCGCTGGGTGATGGGGGCCGGAGAACAGCATGATTTGCACCCGGCTGCCGGGATCGGCAGGCTCCCAGGAGACCGTGGTGGCCTGACCCCCTGTTAGGTGGACGTTTGAGTCGGGGATTTCCAGGTGGGCCACACCCGCCGCGGAGAGCTCAAAGGCGCTCAATTCGCCACCTGATGCCGCGACCTGGATGAGGTCTCCGGCATCAAAGAGCTCGGCGGGGAGGTTGTCCGTCGCGTAACGGCCCAGTTC